>NZ_JAKRFC010000009.1:0-138695 GCF_022348205.1 Epibacterium sp. MM17-32
GCCGCCATCCGCCAGCGAGGTCGCCGCCGGGCGTTGCAGGTCGATCTCCGGCGAGGCCACCGTCAGCGACGCGCTGGAGGTGCCGGAATTGCCCAGGCTCGACGTGAGATCGCCGCTGGTGTTGCTGTAGCTGCCGTCGCTCGCGGCGGTCACATCCGCCTGCACCGTGCAGCTGGCGCCCGCGCTCACCGTGCCGCCGGTGTAGGAGATGGTGCTGCCACCGCCGCTCGCCGTCAGCGTGCCGCCGGTGCAGGTGGTGGAGCCATTGGGCGTCGCCGCAACCTCCACCCCCGCGGGCAGGGTGTTGGTGAAGTCCAGCGCCGTCGCCGCCGTTGCATTGGCGCTGTTGTCGATGGTGAAGGTCACCGTCGCGGTTCCATCCGCCAGGATCGTCCCCGGCGCGATCGCCTGACTGAACGCAGGAGCCTGCGTCGCCGTGCCGCTCACGGTGAAATTAAAGGGATCTTCGTCCGCGTCACTGTTGACGAAAGACAGACCGAAGGAGAACGCGCCAGCCGCCGTCGGCGTGTATTGCACGTTGAACTGCGTGGTCCCGCCCGCCGCGGCGACGGTTGTGCTCCCGGGCGCGCTGATCGAATTTACGGTGACGTTGCTCGCAGCGGATGAGATCGCCGTGGCCACGGTCAGGTCCGCGGTTCCGGTGTTGGTGATCGTATAGGTGAGCGTCTGCGCGCTGCCCGACGCCACCGTTCCCTGCGCATCACTGCCACCATCCGCAACCGTGTTGGTTGTCGAGGAGGTCAGATCGCTGATCTCGGCTTCGGCATTGATCGTGCCCGAGATGGTGACATTGAACGTGGTTTCATCCGTGCCGTCATCGGCGTCGTTGGTGGTGAAACTGAACGGGACTGTGAACGTCGCGCCATCGGTGGTGGAGCTGGGGGTGAAGGTGATGCTGATCGCATCGGTTTCCGTGCCGCCCGCTGCCACGGAGGCCGTATCGATGGAGGTGGAGCCGAATGACGCATTGGTCGGGGCGCCCGGCGTCAGGCCCGACAGCGTCAATGTTTCCGACCCACTGTTGCTGACGTCATAGGTGATGGTGGTCGGGGTGCCGCTGTTGATCGCCGTTGCAATCGTATCGGTGCCGCCATCCGCCACGCTATTGCCGGTGGATGAGCTGAGATCGTCGATCTCTGCCGCGCCATCGATCGTGCCTGACCCTCCTCCCGATGCCGTGTAGCTGAAGCTGAAAGCTGTGCCGCCGTGCGAGCCGCTCACAGTACATCCTGCTGCGCAATCGACTCCGTTCAGACTACTGCCATCCGCATCAAGTGTCCCCTGCGGGCTTCCGTTGTTCACCGAGAAGACCAGATCACGCGCATCGCTCGCCCCTTCATTCAGGATGAAGTTCGTGAGGGACCCAGAATTGATTTGGATTTGTATCCAATCTTTAGAGAGAATAGCCGGAAAAGCTGCGTCGTCTTGCAGGGTGCATTCATCGTCTGTGAGGTTCAGGGTAATCGGGTTCGTCGGCACCGTATTCGCCGGACAATCGGTGAAGGATGCCAGCGCGGCCTGTGGCATCAGGCCAAGCGACAGGGCCAGAAACAAGCCAAGCGCGCAGAGCCATTTTGCAATCCGGGCTCTGGCCGTGAGATGACCAGAATCCAAACCTGCCTTGTCGCTGCAACTGACCCCGGGCGTGCCGCCGTGCCTAAACTCAACCATGACCAATCCGTTTTCAAACTGCCAATCGCGCAGGAAGGAAACGCCCATGCGCGAAACAAATTACATCCACCACTAGATTTTGAGAAATTTCAAAACAAGTATAATTTGCAGATCGACATCTGCGAGCTTCCAATCGACGCCAGATAAACATAACAACTATAGGCACTTATATACAAAAAATATATGCCAAACAACTGCCACACACGCGGCCTGAGACTTCGGTGAAGGTGGCGCGCAGCGGGTCAAGAACCGGCGCGGGGGCCTCAGTGTGATAATTATATGAATTATTTCATGACACTAACACGCACCTGCGTTTCAAAGCCACCCTTACATCCCGGCGCGCCTTGCCGAACGCAACTGCATGCACCGGCTGAACGGAAACGCGACACAAAATCAACCATAGGAATATTTTTATTGTCAAAGTGACGAGACTTGTGTGAGGCTCGAAGAATCATAGAGGCGCATTTTCAAACTCAACCCTTGGGGTATTTTATGCACACCCACGGGACCTTAATCGGTTTCAACCACACCAGAAACGCGCGCCTTGGGGGAGATTATGTCAGAACCATTTCTCGCTGAGATCCGCATTGTCGGGTTTAATTTTGCGCCCCGGGGCTGGGGCTTCTGCGACGGGCAGATCCTGCCGATCAATCAGAACCAGTCACTCTATTCGCTGCTGGGCACCACCTATGGCGGCGACGGGCGCACGTCCTTTGCGCTGCCCGATTTGCGCGGCCGCACCCCGCTGCATGTCGGTGAGGGTCACAGGCTTGGTGAAAGGAGTGGCGAGGAGACCTCGACGCTGAGCGTCAGTGAGATGCCCGCTCATAAACACAACGCGCGCGCCTCAGCGTCGGCGGGGAACGCGACCACTCCGGCCGGGCACCTCCTCGGCGCAGAGGCGACACCGGATGCCGCCTATCACTCTGCCGATGCGGGGACGCTGGTCGGCCTGCACTCCATCACAAATGTTGGCGGATCGCAGGCTCATGAAAACATGCAGCCCTACCTCGCGGTCAACTTCTGCATTGCCCTGCAAGGGCTGTTCCCGTCGCGCAACTGATCACGAAAGGACACAGGATGTCGGAACCCTTTGTAGGTGAAATCCGCATGTTTGCGGGCAACTTCGCCCCCCGCGGCTGGGCCTTCTGCGATGGGCAGTTGCTGGCGGTATCGCAGAACGACGCGTTGTTTTCCCTCTATGGCACCATCTACGGCGGCGATGGCCGCACCACATTTGGCCTCCCCGACATGCGGGGGCGATTGCCGGTCCACGCGGGAACCGGCCCGGGGCTCAGCCCCCGCCGCCTGGGCGCGAAGGGCGGCGCTGAAAAGGTCACCCTGACGGTCAATCAATTGCCCAGCCACACGCATCCGCTGCAGGCCTCCACTGCGCTTGCAGAGGC
Source organism: Epibacterium sp. MM17-32 (assembly GCF_022348205.1). Taxonomy (NCBI): domain Bacteria; kingdom Pseudomonadati; phylum Pseudomonadota; class Alphaproteobacteria; order Rhodobacterales; family Roseobacteraceae; genus Epibacterium; species Epibacterium sp. MM17-32. Next base: position 3,099 of record NZ_JAKRFC010000009.1, read on the forward strand.
GGTCAGCCCGCAGGACAACGTTCTGGCGACGGGCGCCGGGATTGCCCATTACACGACCTCCGACCCGTTTGTGCAGATGTCGTCGCAGATGGTGACCCACACGGGTGGATCGCGATCCCACACCAACCTGATGCCCTATCTGTGCGTGAATTTCATCGTGGCGCTGTTCGGCATCTACCCGAGCCGACACTAGGAGGCGAAAATGTCTGAACCCTTTATCGCTGAAATCCGGATCTTTGCCGGGAATTTTGCACCGCGCAGTTGGGCGTTTTGTAATGGTCAGCTTTTGCTGATCGCCCAGAACACCGCCCTGTTTTCGCTGATCGGCACCACCTATGGCGGCGATGGCCGCAGTACAACGGCGCTGCCGAATTTGCAAGGGCGCGCGCCGATGCACCCCGGACGCGGCCCGGGCCTGACCTCCCGCCGCCTTGGGCAGCGCGGGGGCAGTGAACAGGTGACACTCACCGAAGCGCAGCTTCCCAATCACACCCATACGGCCATGGCCAGCACCGAGTTCGCAGATACAAGCACGCCGAGCTCCTCGACCACGCTTGGCAACACCGGCTTCGACACTCTCTACCAGACCGATACCGACTCCAAACACGTCGACCTGGCATATGAGGCGATGCCCGAGGCGGGCGGCGGGCAGTCGCACAACAACATGCAGCCCTATCTGACTTTGAATTTCATCATCGCGCTTCAGGGCCTCTATCCGTCACGCAGTTGACCCCTGCCCCAGCGACATCGCCTGCGCCAGCCCAGCCTATCGGAAGGACATTTCGACATGTCAGTTGAAGACGCCACCCCCGCAGAATTCGAAGGAAATGTGGTCACGGAACCGAGCTACTTTCGGATCTTCTTTACCGCCCTCACACCGGCGGGCGCGTTGGGTTACAAGGACCAGACGGTCGAAAACGGCGGTTTTGACAGCGGCTTCACGGCCTTGACCAACACCAGCTATCAGCCGGAGCATTTGAACGCGTCGGTCACCCAGGATGGATATGTCTCCGTTCTGGCTGTGGACGCGGCCACCGGAGACCTGACCTATATCCGAGAAACCCGGAACGAGGACGCCGACAGCCGTTTTGCGCCGCCTCAGACCCTGGGCAAGCCGGACGGGGTGAGCGGCGTTCTTGATACGGTGCTGATCAATGGTCTGACCGGACGCGCGAACGTGTTCCTGTCCAGTGCCGAAGCGGACAATTCCATCTGGTGGAAGTTCCAGAATTCCAACACCGTAGTTGAGAAAACCGTCAAAGTCGTGCCCCCCGGCACCGAGACACCGATCGAGGTGACAGTGCCCGTCGAAGTGCCGCCAGCGCAGATCTGGTCGGACTGGCAACAGCTGCCCGGTGCGCTTGTCAGCCTGACCGCCACGCAGAACGCGGATGGCCGCCTTTTTCTGGCCGGTATCAACGCGAATGGGGTGGCCTATTTGAACCTCCAGTCCAGCGACAGGCCATTCTTGCCCGAGGGCTGGAGCGGCTGGCAGGACATCTCCGAAGGGCTGACCGGCTTCGAACAGATCGTCTGTGGCCTCGACCATAACGCGCTGGTCCATATATTCGCGCGGATCGGCGACAAGATCTACATGAAGCTGCAACAACAGGTCAGTTCCAGCAGCTTTGGCGGCTGGGTGCTGTTTGCCTCCTTCGGGTCACCGGTGCATACGATGGATGTGTCCACCTCGCCCCTAGGCGGTCTCTACCTTGTCGCGCAACTGAGCTACGGGGCAAACTGCCCGGTCTATGCAAAATACCAGACCGGGACCGGATCGGATGACTGGTCCAGCCCGGCCGTCATCGGGCATGTCTATCAGAACTGCAACCTGATGCTGCAATCCAACGCGGACACCAGCCTCAGCCTGTTTTCGCTCGACCCGGACACCGGCAAGGCGGCTTATCTGCGTCAACAGTCCCTTGGCCATTGGTCGGCGACATGGACCGAGCTGGGGGCGGGCTATGCCGCGATCGCGACCACACAAGACATCACGCCAAACCCGTCATGATCCCTGCGTCCGTCCTCTCCGCAAAGTTCGAGGTGCGACGGCAGTCGACCGCCCCCCTGCCAGTGCAGGACCGTGCAGCGGCTCTGGGGCTGGGGTATCGATGGATCAGGCCCGAGGACTTTGATTTCCTCGCGGCGCTCTATCGAAGCACACGTGAAGCCGAGCTGGATCGCACCCCCTGGGACGAGACAGAGAAACAGGCATTCATCGCGATGCAGTTCGAGGCACAGCATGCTCATTACCAGGCGCATTATCCGCAGGCGCTGTGGCTGGTGGTTCTACGCGACAAGACCCCCGTCGGGCGCTTCTATCTGGAACGGTGGGACAGCGAACACCGCATTATCGACATTGCGATCATACCCGAGGCGCGGGGCCAGGGCCTCGGACGTGCAATCCTGTTGGACCTTCAGGACGAGGCCCAGGCTGCGGCAAAACCGGTGAGCATCCATGTGGAAAAGGCCAACCCGGCGCAAACGCTCTACCGTCGCCTTGGATTTCGCACGCAAGAGGACAAGGGCGTCTACGATCTGATGCGCTGGGATCCCCCGCCGATCAGGTAAAGATCGCCTCATACTGAATGCCCGCGTCCTTTTCGGCGACCGGCACCAGGAAAAGCTCCTGCTCGCCGAACTCCTGCTCAAACAGACGATAGACCGATTGTTCCAGCACGGGCGATTTTGGCCCCTGCCACAGGGTGGAGAACGCCCCGCCCTCGCGCTCTCCCGCGCCCAGGGGCTTTACCTCGATCAGCGATAGCTGCACCTCATCCGCAACCGACCGCACGTCGAACACCCGGTTGAGGAACGCTTCGAAATCACCGGAGGTGAGCGATTGCAGAGTGGCCATGTGATCTCCTTGAGCGTGGGGTTTGGTCCCGCACCCATGGTGCGCAACTTATGCGACGCTAACCGAACACCCCCACAACCGTAAAGCCCGTTTCCCATGCCAGACCGCTGTGACCCGCAGCCACGCCAATTGCCGACCGCGAACACCTCGGCACGTTGCCGAAGCCAAGGCAACAACGGGTGATCTGGGCGGTTCGGTTCCCGTTCCAAGTTGGTCAGGGGTGGCCACCGCAGCCCCTTTTGCAAAAGAATCCTTGCATTGATGCGGCAGAGCGCCCATCTGTGCAGGGCTAACGTTTCTTCTCTTCGAATTTCTGCTTCCGCCCAAACGGTATCAGTCGATCGACTTGGATCAACTTTTGCCGACCTGTCGCAATCCCGCGGACAGACTTTTTAGGAGATTACGGATATGGCCAATGGCACCGTGAAATGGTTCAACTCTACCAAAGGCTTCGGCTTCATTCAGCCTGAAGATGGCACTCAGGACGTGTTCCTGCACATTTCCGCAGTTGAACGCGCCGGCATCAACCGCATCGATGATGGCCAAAAGGTCACCTACGACCTCGAAAGCGGTCGCGACGGGCGCACCTCTGCCGGAAACTTGGCACTCGCATGATTGCCATTGCCGGGGACACGGACAGATGACCGAACCCCCGGCAAACAAGGACGCCCCGGATATCTTTGCATATCTCTCGGTGTCCGCTGCAAAATCAAAATCTTCGGAATCTTTGTCAGCGGCCGATCGGACAACACTTGTCGTCAAGCGCCTGCGCGACGAGGAAGCCAAGGCCAACGCTGAAAAGACCGCACGTCTGAGAGCGTTTCGCAAAAAGACGGATCCGAGATAGAGGGAGCGACCCGCTCCCTCGATACCCGATCGCACCTTGTGAACGCACGCAGGGTGCAATTCCTTTTTCAAGCGAATGCGTTGGATGAATTCACCTTCGAAGGGTGAGTGTCGCGCATCTCAATCGCAGGCCCCGCGGCCCGGATCGCCGCGCCCTCCCTGCAAAACCTCTCCGGCAGAAAATCTGATATGCGACAGTGCCCCTGAACAGTGCGCCCAGCCGTGCCTTGCGCCCCGTTGCGATGCCTCCAATCGATCAGACCCTGCGGGAACGAAAACGGGGCAGAACGCTACAATGGGTGACTTTGTGGGAAACTGCCAAGTTCCGGCCATTCCCGAGGTTCGCATGAAGTTCTGTAACCCATTGATTTAATGGCGGGGAGACAGGGATTCGAACCCTGGGAACGCTCTCACGTTCAACGGTTTTCAAGACCGCCGCATTCGACCACTCTGCCACCTCCCCGGTCACAGATCGAACTGCGGAGCGGTTTAGGATGCCGATGGCGCAGTGGCAAGGAGAAATCCGCAAGACCTGCCGCATTGCCGCCAACATCACAAACACGCAATCTGTCGCCCATTGCCCCGCTCAGGCGGAAAGGCAGGGTTTCCATACCAAATCACAGCGTTTATGGTTTGCTCAAAGGCGCGGAAGACCGGAAAACCGGCACAGCCCGAACAGATGCCGCGGCAGCGGTTCTTTGGGCGCAAGCGCTGAGGCGAATACGGATACAGGCGGACCATGAGCAGGCAGGACAGGCGCATGAGCGATAGAAACTTGAAACGAGCGGCCCCGCGCAAGCCCGCCAGGGCGGGGTTGGCCCTGGCCTTGGTCAGCACATTGGCGTTGACCGCCTGCGAAGAGGGCGCGAACCTTTCGTTCCTCCAACCCAAGGGCGAGGACACCCAGGGCCTGGCCAGCAATTCCACCAAACTCGTGGAACGGGATGTCGAAGCCCCGGATGTCTTTCAGGTTACCGAAGCGGGCCTCTGGGACGGGCGCCCCTCGATCGGCGGTGTCTGGGTCGCGCATCCGGATGTCAACGAACCCGAACGCGTCATCATTCGCAACAACGCCAACGGCAAATTCGTGATCGGCGCGCTGTTCCGCCGCGAACGCGCCCTGCCCGGGCCGCGCTTGCAGGTGTCCTCCGATGCGGCCTCGGCGCTGTCGATGCTGGCTGGCGCTCCGGTGGAGCTGAATGTCACGGCCCTGCGGCGCGAGGCGGTTGAGGAAACCCCGCCGGAGACCGCGGTGCCGGAGATCGAAGGCCTCGAGGACGACGCGGCACCGGTCGCGGCGAGCGCGGAGGTCGAAACCCAGGCGCTCGATCCCATCGCAGGCGGCGCAGCAGCGGCGATCGAGGCCACCGCACCGGCGGCGACACCGGCCCCAGCCCCTGCCCCATCGCAGCCCACTGCGCCGCAACGCTCCGCGCTGGCAAAACCCTACATCCAGATCGGCATCTTCAGCGTCGAGGCCAATGCCAAACGCACCGCCGACCAGATGCGCAATGCCGGCATCATTCCCACGGTCTATGAGCAATCCTCCAACGGCAAACCCTTCTGGCGTGTTGTCGTGGGCCCGGCCCAGTCCAAGGGCGAGCGGTCGCAATTGCTCAAGGCCGTGAAGGACGCGGGCTTTGGCGATGCCTATGCGGTGACCAACTGACCCGGGCCCGCGCCCGGATCAGCGATATGAGACAAGCGACGAAGGGAGACCCTTCCCCATGACCATCCGCTTTACCCCCGTTCTCCGCCTTGGCGCCCTGGCCGGGCTTTGGCTGGCGGCTGCCGCCCCCGCCGCGCTTGCCTTTGACACCAAGGCGCGGGCCGCCTTTGTGGTGGATCAGGGCACCAACACGGTCCTGCTGGACAAGAACGCCAACGCGCCGCTGCCGCCGGCCTCGATGTCGAAGCTGATGACGCTCTATGTCGCCTTTGAGGCGGTGCGCGACGGACGCCTCACGATGGACGAGCGGCTGCCGGTCAGCGAACACGCCATGAGCTACAAGGGCTCCACCATGTTCCTGGACACCACCGACCGGGTGCGGGTCGAGGATCTGCTGCGCGGCATCATCGTGCTGTCGGGCAATGACGCCTGCGCGGTGATCGCCGAGGCGCTCAGCCCCGATGGCACAGAGGCCGGCTTTGCCCGCTACATGACCCGGCGCGCCCGCGAGATGGGCATGACCGACAGCACCTTCATGAACTCCAACGGCTGGCCCGACCCCAGCCACCGGATGTCGGTGCGCGACCTGGCGATCCTGGCCGAACATCTGATCGAGGATTTCCCCGAATTCTACCCGATGTTCGCCGAGCAGGAATTCGAGTTCGACGGCCGTGCCCCGTCCAATACCCGCAACAGGAACCCGCTCTTGCAACTCGACATCGGTGCCGATGGTCTCAAGACCGGGCACACCGAAGAAGCCGGTTACGGGCTGGTCGGATCCGCCAAGCAGGGTGACCGGCGGGTGATCTTTGTCATCTCCGGCATGGACAGCACGCTCGACCGTGCCGAAGAGAGCGAGGCGATCGTCAACTGGTCCTTTCGCCAGTTCACCAAAAAGACCATAGCCCGCGAGGGTCTGGCCGTGGAACAGGCCGAGGTCTGGATGGGCGCCAGTCCCACCGTCGGACTGGTGCCGCCGGAGGATCTGCAAATCCTGCTGCCGGCGCTTTCCGATGATGCGGTCAAGGCGGAAGTGGTCTATACCGGCCCCGTCACCGCGCCGATCCAGGCCGGTCAGCAGCTTGCCGAGCTGGTTGTGCAGCCCGAGGACCTGCCCGAAATGCGCCTGCCGCTGGTGGCGCAGAGCGACGTGGGCACCGGTGGCTTTCCGGTCAAGGTGATGACGGCGGCCCGGGTCCTGGTGAAGCGCTTTCTGAACGGCCCCGAGGACGCATTGTGAACGACAGCCAAGGCCGCGGCCTGTTTCTGACCTTCGAGGGCATCGACGGGTCGGGCAAATCCACTCAATGCCGCCTGCTGGCGGAGCATCTTCGCGGCCTTGGCCGGGAGGTGGTTCTGACACGCGAACCCGGCGGCTCGCCCGGGGCGGAGGAAATCCGCCGGCTGGTGCTCGAAGGGGACCCGGACCGCTGGTCGGCGGAGACCGAGATCCTGCTGTTCACCGCCGCGCGCCGCGATCACCTGGAGCGCACCATCCGCCCTGCCCTCGCGGCGGGCAAGGTGGTGATCTGCGACCGGTTCGCCGACAGTACCCGCATGTATCAGGGGCTTTCGCGCGGCGACCTGCGCGCCACCGTCGACAGCCTGCATGCGCTGATGATCGGGCGCGAACCGGATCTGACCCTGCTGATCGACATGGATCCGGCGACAGGACTGGCCCGGGCCAAAGGACGCCAGGGGGCGGAGGAACGGTTCGAGGATTTTGGTCTCGACCTTCAGAAAAAGATGCGCGCGGGCTTTCTGTCGCTTGCCGAGGAATTTGCGGATCGGTTCCGCATCGTCGATGGCGCGCAGGATATGGACAGCGTCGCCGCCGATGTGGCGCGCATCGTGACCGAGGCGCTGGACGCAGCCAAATGAGCGATACCGACGACCTCCCGCGGGCCGATCAGGCCGAGGGTGCGCCGCATCCGCGTGAAACCGCCCGGCTGTTTGGCCATGCCCAGGCAGAAGCGGATTTCCTGCGCGCCTTTTCCTCGGAGCGGCTGCATCATGCCTGGCTCATCATGGGGCCGCGCGGGGTGGGCAAGGCGACGCTGGCCTGGCGCATCGCCCGGTTCCTGCTGGCGACCCCGGCACAAGAGGACGACGGGTTGTTCGGCGCGCCGCCGCCGCCCACCAGCCTCGATATCGACCCGGATCACCCGGTCAGCCACCGCATCCAGGCCCTGGCGGAGCCGGGCATGGCCGCCATCACCCGCAGCTACAACGACAAGGGCCGCCTCAGGGACCAGATCGTGGTCGATGACATCCGGGTGCTGAACAAGTTCTTCGGGTTGTCCTCTGCCGAGGGCGGGCGCCGCGTGGTCATTGTCGACAGCGCCGACGAGATGAACGTCAATGCGGCCAACGCCCTGTTGAAAATGCTCGAAGAACCGCCGGCGCGCACCACGCTGCTGCTGATTTCCCACCAACCGTCGCGCCTGCTGCCGACGATCCGCTCGCGCTGCCGGACCCTGCGGCTTGGGCCGCTCGGCGCCGAGGACATGCAAGCCGCGCTGGAACAGGCCGGGGCCGATCTGCCCGCCGATTCGACCCATCTTGCCGCCCTCGCCGCGGGCTCTGTCGGGGCCGCGATGCGTCTCTTGTCGCTCGACGGGCTGAAACTCTATGCCGAGGTCCTGAAAATCGCAGACAGCCTGCCCCGGCTTGACCGGCAGGGCGCGATGGCGCTGGCCGAACGCGCCGCCGCCCGCAACGCAGGCGAACGGTTCGAACTGATGCTGGGGCTGATCGACCTGCTGCTGGTGCGGCTGGCGCGCACCGGCGCCACCGGCCAGCCGCCCCTGCCCCAGGCAGCCCCGAACGAAGGCGCGATCCTGTCGCGCCTGTCGCCGGATCCTCACAGGGCGCGGGCCTGGGCCGACCTGGCCGCCCGCGTGACCGACCGCACCCGCCACGGGCAAGCGGTGAACCTTGACCCTGCGGCGCTGGTCCTAGATACGGTGTTCAAGATGCAGGAAACCGCCGCGCGCTGACCGGCCCGACAGCCCCGGCGCGCATAAGGGCGCAACCGCGACAGTTTGACCGCGACAGAGGCAACCATGACGACCCCGCAGATCACCGACAGCCACTGCCACCTCGATTTCCCGGATTTCGACGGCGAATTGCCCGAGGTCCTCGCCCGCGCGGCAGAGGCCGGCGTGACCCGGATGGTGACCATCTGCACCCGGCTGAAGAACGAACCCGCCGTGCGCGCTCTGGCCGAGGCACATGCGCCGGTGTTCTATGCCGCCGGCACCCACCCGATGAGCGCCGCCGAAGAACCATTGGCCACGGTGGAGGAACTGGTCGCTCTGGCGCAGCACCCCAAGTTCGTCGGCATCGGCGAGACCGGTCTGGATTATCACTACACCGGCGACAGCGCCGAGGTGCAAAAGCAGAGCCTGCGCATTCATATCGAGGCCGCGCAGGAGACCGGCCTGCCGCTGATCATCCACGCCCGCGCCGCCGATGACGACATGGCGCGCATCCTGCGTGAAACCCATGCGCAGAAAGCGTTTTCCTGCGTGATGCATTGCTTCTCCTCCTCTGCCGAACTGGGCCGTGCGGCGCTGGATCTGGGGTTCTACCTGTCGATGTCCGGCATTGCCGCCTTCCCCAAGAGCCAGGAGCTGCGCGACATCTTCGCCGCGGCCCCCGTCGACCGCATCCTGGTGGAAACCGACAGCCCCTACCTTGCGCCGCCGCCCTATCGCGGCAAGCGCAACGAGCCCGCCTATACCGCCCATACCGCCAAGGTCGGCGCCGAGGTCTTTGGCCTCGACTACGGCGACTTCGCCGCCCGCACGCAGGAGAATTTCGACCGCCTGTTCTGGAAAGCCGCTGCCTATGAGGCCGCCGCCTGATGCCGGAACTGCGCTTCACGATCCTCGGCTGCGGGTCTTCCGGTGGCGTGCCGCGTCTGGGCGGCCACTGGGGCGACTGCGACCCCGACAACCCCAAGAACACCCGCCGCCGTTGCTCCATGCTGGTGGAGCGTGACGGGCCGGACGGCACCACCACGGTGCTGATCGACACCAGCCCGGACATGCGCGGCCAGCTCCTCGATGCGGGCGTCGGGCGTCTGGATGCGGTGGTCTATACCCATGCCCATGCGGATCATGTGCACGGGCTCGATGATCTGCGCATGATCGTCTTCAACATGCGCGAGCGCATCCCGGTCTATGCCGATGCACCCACCCGGGCGGATCTGATGGACCGGTTCGGCTATGCCTTCATCCAGCCCGACGGGTCGAGCTACCCGCCGATCCTGGAGATGCGCGACATCGACGGCGCGTTCGAAATCTCCGGCGCCGGGGGGCCGATCCCGTTCCTGCCGTTCCTGGTCAATCACGGCGGCATCGACGCGCTTGGGTTCCGTATCGGCGATCTGGCCTATCTGCCGGATGTCGCCCGTATCCCCGAGTCCGTGGTGCCGCTGCTCGAAGGGCTCGATTGCTGGGTTCTGGATGCGCTGCGCCGCAGCCCGCATCCAACGCATTTCTCCTATCAGGACGCGCTGGCCTGGATCGACCGCATGCAGCCCGCCCGTGCGGTGCTGACCAATATGCATATCGACATGGACTACGACACCGTCGAGGCCGAAACGCCGGACCATATCACCCCCGCTTTCGACGGCATGGTCATTCATTCGGATTATTGATCTAAACGCCTTCAGACCTCGCGCCAGGACGACCTACAATGATTTTCAACCTCATCAATGTCGTCCTGCCGGTCTTTGTTGTTGTCGGGGTCGGCTACGGGCTCACCCTGCGCGGCGTGTTCCAGCAATCCCAGATCGACGGGCTGATGAAATTCGCCCAAGGGGTCGCCATTCCCTTCCTGCTGTTTCGCGCCATGGCCGGCATCGACCTCGGGTCCGGCTTTGACCCGCGCCTGCTGGTGTCGTTCTACACCGGGGCGGGCACCTGTTTCTTTGCCGGTTTCCTGGGCGCGCGCGTCCTCTTCAAACGTGAATGGGAGGACTGTGTCGCCATCGGCTTCTGCTGCCTGTTCTCCAACTCGGTTCTGCTGGGGCTGCCGATCACCGAACGCGCCTTTGGTCCGGATGCGCTGGTCGGCAATTACGCCATCATCGCCTTCCACTCGCCGTTCTGCTATGCGCTGGGGATCACCGCGATGGAGATCATCCGCAATCGCGGCCAGGGCGGTGTGCGCACCGTCACCTCCGTGCTCAATGCGATCTTCCACAACAACCTGATCCTCGCGATCCTCGCCGGATTTGCGTTCAACCTGGCCGGCATCACCCTGTGGGAACCCGTGGACGATGCGCTGGCATTGGTGGCCTCTGCCGGCCTGCCCACGGCGCTATTTGCGCTTGGTGGCATCATGGTGCAGTACCGCCCCGAAGGCGATCTGCGCACCATCGCCATGGTCTGCGGTATTTCGCTGCTGCTGCATCCGGCGATCGTCTTTGGCCTCGGCTCGGCGCTGGATGTGCGCCAGGACCTGTTCCGCTCCGGCGTGTTGAACGCGGCCATGGCGCCGGGGGTCAACGGCTACATCTTTGCCAATATGTACGGTCGCGCCAAACGAGTCGCCGCGTCCTCGGTGCTGATCGCCACCGCCTCCTGCGTGGTGACGGTGCTGCTGTGGCTGACCCTGCTCAGCTGACCGCTGCGGCAAATCGACAGCACAGCGACCGTAAAACGGTCACAAAAGCAGCAAATGCGGCGTCGCGGCATTGGGGATTGAATCACTTCCGTGAACTTCTGCCCTGCCCCCTTGAACCCTCGCCCAGATCGGGTAAGACACGGGCCGCAATCCACACAGTTTCAAGGATCTCCCATGTTTGCTGGACAAAAACTTCCCCAGGTGACCTTCCGCACCCGTGTACGCGACGACAGCATCGAGGGCCCCAACCCGTTCCGCTGGCAGGACATGACCACTGCGGATTATTTCGCGGGCAAGCGCGTGATCCTGTTCTCGCTGCCGGGGGCCTTCACCCCCACCTGCTCCACCTACCAGCTGCCCGGTTTCGAAGACGGTTTTGCCGATTTTCAGGCCGAAGGCATCGACGACATCTACTGCATGTCCGTCAACGACAGCTTCGTGATGAACAAATGGGCCGAAGCCCAGGGCATCAAGAACGTCAAGGTGATCCCCGATGGGTCCGGCGAGTTCACCCGCAAGGTCGGCATGCTGGTGGCCAAGGACAACCTCGGCTTTGGCATGCGCTCCTGGCGCTATGCGGCGATCGTCAACGACGGCGTGGTCGAAGCCTACTTCGAAGAGCCGGGCCGTGACGACAACCACGCCGAGGACCCCTATGGCGAGTCCTCGCCCGAGAACCTGCTGAAGTACCTGAAAACCAAGGTCACCGAAGCCGCCTGATCCAATCGCCCCGAACCCCTCGGGGGATCGTCAGCATTATCACGCCCCGCAGGATGTCTTGCGGGGCGTTTCATTTGCCGGACCCTCTCGGGAAACGCCCGGTTGCGTCGCCGGTGCGGCGTTTCAGTCCCGGAACACCCGGGCGGCCAGGGCAACCCGCGACACCGCGGTGACAAAGCACAGCACCGCAAAGACATAGGCCAGCGGGACAAACGCCCCCGGCAGGCAGCACAGAAGCACAAAAAACCCGATCGTTTCAGCGCCTTCGAGCAACCCGCCGGTGAAATACAGCGTCTTTATCCCGCGCGCCTCGGTGTGCATCTCGCGTTTTTCGGCCAGCACCGCATAGCCGAGGAAACTCGTACCGTTGACATAGAAACTGCAGATGAGCACGGCCCCCGCCAGACCGTTGACGTCAGGTGCCAGGGCGACAAAGGCAAGCGGCACCGCACCGTAGAACGTGAAATCACAGACGATATCGAGATAGCCGCCGAAATCGCTGGGTTTCCCGGCCCGCGCGACCGCGCCATCCAGACCGTCGGCCAGCCGCGACGCCAGCAGCGGCAGCAGCGCCCAGCCGGTTGCGCCGCAGGCGATCAGCAGCGCCGACACCAGTCCCAGCGCCAGCCCCAGCAGGGTGATCTGGTTGGCGGTCACACCACGCGCCGCCAGGCGTGCACCCTGGGTGTTCAGCATCGGATCAATGAGCGGGCGTATCTTGGCATCAAACATGGGTTTCATGTAGCCGCATTGCCCTGAAACATCCATTCACGTTGCTGCTGACATATCGTGACCGCGCGCCGGGGCCCTGCCCCCCCTGTATCTCGCCTGAATCTCACCTGTATCTCGGCGTCGCCCTTGCCGTCCGCGCATGTCAGTCTTTGCCACATGACACAGATCAGCCGCCCCCCGCTCACCACCATTTCAGGTCAGGACATTGGCCGTTTTTCCTTTGGTTGCATGCAGTTCGGAGGACGCGCCGACGCGCGGGCCTCGACAGAGATGTTCACCGCCTGCCGGGCCGCCGGGCTGCGCCATTTTGATACCGCCTGGGTCTATACCGAGGGCGCCAGCGAAGAGCTGCTCGGCACGCTGATCGCGCCCGAGCGCGAACACCTCTATATCGCAACCAAGGTCGGCTACACCGGCGGGGCCAGTGCGGCCAATATGCAGGCGCAATTCGACACCTGCCGCCAGCGGCTCGGTCTTGATACCGTGGACCTGCTGTATCTGCACCGCTTTGACCCGGAAACGCCGCTGGAGGACACGCTGACCTGTTTTGCCGAGCTGAAACAGCGCGGATTGATCCGGCACGTGGGCCTGTCCAACTTTGCCGCCTGGCAGGTGATGAAGGCCGTGGCGCTGGCGGCGCGCCTTGGCCTGCAAATCGACGTGCTGCAACCGATGTATTCGCTGGTCAAACGTCAGGCGGAGGTGGAACTGCTGCCGATGTGCATGGATCAGAACATTCTGCCCGTGCCCTACTCGCCGCTGGGCGGTGGGCTGCTGACCGGAAAATACGCCCGGGGTGGCTCCGGTCGGCTGAGCGAGGACGCCCGCTATGCCGCGCGCTACGGGCAGGACTGGATGCATCAGACCGCGCGCGAGCTGCTGGACATCGCCGCGGAACTGGGCACCGATCCCGCAACCCTGGCCGTGGCCTGGGCCGCCGCGCATCCCGTGCACCCGGCGCCGATCCTGTCGGCGCGCTCTGCCGAACAGCTCGCCCCGTCGCTGGCGGCAACCCAATTCGACATGTCGCCGGATCTCTATGATCGCCTCTCTGCCCTCAGCCCGCGCCCCGCACCCGCAACAGACCGGTTGGAGGAAGCATGATCGACTTTCTTGTCATCGGCGGCGGCGTGGCCGGTATTGCTGCGGCGGCGCATCTGGCGGAACTGGGCAGCACCCTCTTGCTGGAGCGCGAGGATGTGCTGGGCTTTCATGCCTCGGGCCGCTCCGCCGCGATGTTCGAAGAGGACTACGGCCCCGCCCCGATCAAGGCGCTGTCGCAGGCCAGCCGCGCGTTTTTCGAAACCCCGGGCGACGGGCGCGACAGCTACCTCAGCCCGCGCGGGTTGATGCTGGTGGCCCACCAAGATCAGCGCGCGGGATTTGAGGCGGACCTGGCCGAGCTGGACCTGGCCGAAATACCGGTGGCGGAGGCCCTGACCCGTGTTCCGATCCTGAGCCCGGACAAGGTGGCCTTTGCCGCCGCCCATGACACCGCCACCGATATCGACACCGACCGGCTGATGGGAGACTGGACCAAGCTCTTGCGCCAACGCGGTGGCGACACCCGCACCCGGCAGGAGGTCACCGCGCTCACCCGGCACGGCGCGGGCTGGCGGGTGGAAACCCGCAGCGACAGCTTTGAGGCACGGCAGATCGTCAATGCCGCCGGGGCCTGGGCCGATGTGATCGCCGAGATGGCCGGGGTCCGGCCCGTGGGTATCCAGCCCAGACGCCGCTCGATGGCGCAGCTGCCCGCGCCCGGCGGACATGATGTCAGCGGTTGGCCGATGCTGATGGGCGTGCACGAAGCCTGGTATGCCAAGCCCCAGGCCGGCAAGCTGCTGGTCTCGCCCGCCGATGCCGATCCGGTGCCGCCACAGGATGCCTGGGCGGATGACATGGTGCTGGCCGAAGGGCTGGCCCGCTACGAGGAGATGGTCACCACCCCGGTCACCCGGCTCGAGGCCAGCTGGGCCGGGCTGCGCAGCTTTGCCCCCGACGGGGTGCCGGTCTTTGGCCAAGATCCCCGGCAGCCTGGCTTCTGGTGGTATGCCGGCCAGGGTGGCTACGGGTTCCAGAGCGCCCCGGCCTCGGCCCGACTGCTGCACGATCTGGTGACGGGCCGTGACCCGGAAATCGACCGCGACCTGATCGCCGCGCTTAGCCCGGAAAGGTTCGCCTGATGCCGTTTCGATCCGTTCCCGGGCAGGCCTCGGTGGCAGAGGCAACCGACGGCGGCAAGCTCTTTGCCCCCGCTGCCGCCCGCAACCTCGCCCCGCTGCTGGAGGTGGTGGAGGCACAGGCTCCCGCCCGGGGCCGCGCCTTGGAAATTGCCAGCGGCACCGGCCAGCATGTGGTGGGCTATGCCCGCGCCCTGCCCGGCCTTGACTGGCAGCCCAGCGATATCGACCCCGGTCGGCGCGCCAGCATTGATGCCCATGTGACAGAGGCCGGGTTGACGAATGTGGCAACCGCCGCCGCACTGGATGCCACCTCACCCGGCTGGGGGGCCTTGATCGGCCCCTTCGATCTGATCGTGCTGGCCAACCTCCTGCACCTGATCAGCGCGGATGAGGTCCGCACCGTGCTGACCGAGGCGGCGATGGCACTGTCGCGCACCGGTCGCATGGTGATCTACGGCCCCTTCGCCCGCGACGGGCAGCTGGTCAGCGAGGGAGACCGCAGTTTTCACGCCGCACTCACCGCCCATGACCCCGACATCGGCTACAAAGACGTCGCACAGGTTGCGAAATGGGCCGCGGAGACGGGCCTGACCCTCGCCGCACCGGTGGAGATGCCCGCCAACAACCTCTGCTTGATCCTGTCCCGCACATAAGATGTGCATAAACTTGACGTTTTTGTAACAGCCGCCCCTCAAAACCCGGCGTCGGCGCGCCTATTTCTGCTGTACAAAAAAGAAGCAGAGTCCTTGTCCATGGTGCAGTTTTCCCGCTCCGGCGCCGCCGTTCCTCCCCGCAAAAAGACTGTCCATGGCTTGGTGCCGATGTTGACAGCCCTCCTGCTGACCAGCGCAGCCGCCCAGGCGCAGTCCAGTTTCCTGCACAGTCTTGATTTTGATGGCGACGGGGTGGTCACGGTGGAGGAAGCCATCGCCTCGCGCAATCTGCAATTCCCCAACGTCGATCTGGACGGGGATGGCCAGCTCAGCGCGGAGGAGTTTGACCGTCTGCTGCTGGAGGCCCGCGACCGCTATGCCAGCCTCGGTCAGGCCTATATCGCCAAGAACCCCAGCCCGGGACGGATTGATGCCTTCACCTTTTCCGACAGCGATGCGGATGGCTACATCTCGCGACAGGAATACTATCGCAGCTCCGCCCGCTTTGCCCGCAGTCTTGACCGCGATGGCGACGGCATCATCAGTCGCGAGGACCTGATGCGCTGACAGCCGACCAAGCCGGGGCCCGCACGGACAACCGGTGTGGCCACTGTCAGTGCGCCGGGGCCGGAGACGGCGGTGCGCCGCGGGCGGAGGCCTCTTCGACCTGCGCGCGGGCGATCTCCAGCGCCGCCTCCAGCGCTGCGGGCTCGTAGACTTCGGACACGCCGCAGCGCAGGACAACCCCCTTGGGCAACAGCGGTTGCAGGCTCTTGCAGAGTTGCTGCCCCAGTTCGTAGCTTTCAAACGACCGCCAGCCCGCCAGTGCCACCAGGAAATCGCCGCCGCCCAGCCGATACAGGCGTTCGCGCGTGTTGAGCATCGATTCGACCTCCCGAACAACGCGGGCCAGCACCTGGTCCACCCGGTCTCCCTGCTGGCGCGCGCGCAGCTCCAGAACCCCGTCCAGGCGCAGCAGCACCAGCCCCACCGGCGCGATCGCCGGGATCAAGGCCCGGTCTCGCTCCAGTCGCGCGCGCCCATAGGCCCGGGTGAGCGGATCGCGCCCTTCGTCCAGGTCCAGTTTGGCCCGCAACGACAGGATTTCGCCCTCGGCCAGCCACAGGTAGGCGGAGGCAATCAGGCCGGCAGCAAACAACCGCGCCGCATTGGGCGCATCCCCTTGCAGGAAGATGAGGACGGGCACCAGCACGATCAGCGCCAGCCGCGCCGGCAGATGTTGCGACGACCGCCCCGCAAACCGCAGGCCGATCAGGGTCGGAAACATCCAGATCGCACCGGCGATGCCGACGTAATGCGTGGTCATCAGGATCGTCGCTGTCAGCACCACAACCAGGACCGACAGCGGCACCGGTGGTCTGCGCCCCAGCTGCAAGGCGGTCAGATTGACGAGGATAATGCCAGCCAGGCACACTAGGATCACGGCCAGCGGCAGATGGTTCATCAGCACGCTTTTGACCGCCAGGCCGAGAAACAGCACGATGCAGAAGACGCGGGTGAAAAGGTCCAGCCTCTGCGGCGGGATCGCCCCAAACACGGAAAGTAGGTTACTCACTATCACTGTCCCGGCTACCTCTGACGCCGCGATTCCGCAGCGGTGTACAGATGCGCACAATATCCCGGACCATATCCGAGTGGCCAAGAAAAAACGCGCCCCGGCGGTGCCGGGGCGCGCGTGTGTTGCATGCGCCTGACAGCCCTGTCCAGCAGGGCTGCGGGGCGATGTCGGATCAGCCGTCCTTGCGGATGGTTTCGTTTTTCGGGTCATAGGGGCTGTCGCAGGTGACAACCGCATCCCAGAGCTTGTCCTGCATCTTGACCTGCAGCTTGGTGCCTTCGACCGCATACTCGGGCTTCACATAGCCCATGCCGATGGATTTCTCGAAGGCCACCGAGTAGCCGCCGGAGGTCAGACGCCCAACGCGGGTGCCATCCTCGGCATAAACCGCCTCGTGTCCCCACGGATCGGCATCGCTTGGCCCGTCGATCAGCAGGGTGCAGCATTTGACGCGCACACCGGTCTCTTCCAGCTTGTCCTTGCCGAAGAAGTCCTTGGACAAATCGACAAAGCGCGGCAGGTCGGCTTCGAGCGGGGTCGCGTCGCGGCCCAGTTCGTTACCAAAGGCACGGTAGGATTTCTCCTGACGCAGCCAGTTCTGCGCCCGTGCGCCGACCAGCTTCATCCCGTGCTTTTCGCCTGCCTTTTCCAAGAGGTCGAACAGGTAGTTCTGCATCTCCATCGGGTGGTGGAGCTCCCAGCCCAGCTCCCCGGTATAGGCCACACGGATCGCATTGACCGGGCACATGCCCAGCTCGATCTGACGGGCCGACAGCCAGGGGAAGCGCTTGTTGGACAGCGCCGTCTCCGGGTCGGCATCGACGATCACCTCTTTCAGGACATCGCGGGATTTCGGACCGGCAATGGCAAAGACGCCCCACTGGGTGGTCACATCCTGCAGCTCGATGCGGCCGAACTCGGCTTCCTTGTCCTCGATCGCCTTCTTCAGATAGTCGGCATCGTACTCGGTCCAGGCACCGGCGGAGACCAGATAGTACTCGTCATCCTTGAGGCGGACGATGGTGTACTCGGTGCGGGTGGTGCCCGCCACGGTCAGCGCATAGGTCAGGTTGATGCGGCCCACTTTCGGCAGCTTGTTGCAGGTGAACCAGTCGAGGAAAGCCGTCGCGCCGGGCCCCTTGACGATATGCTTGGTGAAGGCGGTCGCGTCGATCAGGCCGACACCCTCGCGGATCGCCTTGGCCTCGTCCACCGCATGTTGCCACCAGCCGCCGCGACGGAAGGACCGGGCTTCTTCGTCAAAATTGTCCGGCGCATCCACGGGGCCGAAATAGTTCGGACGTTCCCAGCCGTTCACCCAGCCGAACTGAGCGCCGCGGGCCTTTTGACGGTCGAACGCGGGCGCGGTGCGCAGCGGGCGCGCGGCGGGGCGCTCTTCGTCCGGGTGGTGCAGAATGTAGACGTGCTCGTAGCACTCTTCGTTCTTGCGGGCCGCGAATTCGGTGGTCAGCCAGTTGGAGGAGTAGCGTTTGGGGTCGAGCGACGCCATGTCGATCTCGGCCTCACCGTCGACCATCATCTGCGCCAGATAATAGCCGGTGCCACCAGCCGCAGTGATGCCGAAGGAGAAGCCCTCAGCCAGCCACATGTTGCGCAGACCCGGCGCCGGACCCACCAGCGGGTTGCCGTCGGGGGTGTAGCAGATCGGGCCGTTGAAATCGTCCTTCAGGCCGGATTCGGCACAAGAGGGCACACGCTCCGCCATCGCCATGTACTGATCCGCGATCCGGTCCAGATCGAGCGGGAACAGGTCCGCCCGGAAGCTGTCCGGCACGCCATGTTCAAACCGTGCCGGGGCGCCGTGTTCATAGATGCCGAGGATCCAGCCGCCGCGCTCTTCACGTGCGTAGGATTCATTGTCGGCATCACGGATGACGGGGTGCTCCGGGTTGCCGGCCTCGCGCCATTTGACCAGCTCGGGGTCCTTGTCCATGACGATGAAGGTGTGCTCCACCGGGATCGCGGGCATCTTGATGCCCAGCATCTTGGCGGTGCGCTGCGCGTGGTTGCCGGAGGCGGTCACAACATGCTCGGCGGTGATGACGACCTGCTCGTCGCTCTCCACGAGGTTGCCGCCCTTCTCCACCATCTTGGTGCAGGTGACTTCCCAATGGGTGCCGGTCCAGTGGAAGGCATCGGCTTGCAGCTTGCGCACGATTTCCACACCGCGCTGACGGGCGCCCTTGGCCATCGCCTGGGTCACGTCGGCGGGGTTAATATAGCCATCCTCGGTGTGATAGATCGCGCCTTTCAGGTCGCCGGTCTCAATCAGCGGCCAGCGCTCCTTGATTTGCTCCGGGGTCAGCCACTCGTAAGCCACATCGCAGGTCTCTGCGGTGGAAGCATAGAGCATATACTCGTCCATGCGTTCCTGGGTCTGCGCCATGCGCAGGTTGCCCACCACCGCAAAGCCCGCGTTGAGGCCGGTTTCTTCCTCAAGGGTCTTGTAGAAATCCACCGAGTATTTGTGGATGTGGGTGGTCGCATAGGACATGTTGAACAACGGCAGCAGGCCAGCCGCGTGCCAGGTGGAGCCGGAGGTCAGCTCGTCACGCTCGATCAGCATGACGTCGTCCCAGCCAGCTTTGGCCAGATGATATGCGATCGAGGTGCCGACGGCACCACCACCGACAACAAGTGCTTTGACTTGGGTTTTCATGAGCCCGCTCTCCGAGTTCTCTGATTCACGATTGAATCGGTTATGGAGGAGAGTTTAGCGAGGGTGCGAAATCAGTCCGACGCAAAAACTGACAAAACCGACTTCGCGCAGCGGTTTCCTCAAATAGATACGGCAGAGAGGCCGGTTTCGCAGGGATATAATGTTGCGCGCCGCGCGGATGCGGGTCAGCAGTCCAGCACATTACCCCGCCGCACGCAGGGTCGCTGGGCGTCCTCTGCCGCGCCGGATGTCGCATCCCCCGGTAGAGTTTGACCATATGCGGCATCAAATTGCCCGGCGTGCGCCGCCTGCCCCGACCCCTGGACAGAGGTCGGCAAGAGCGCCACATCCTCCCCCGGGGCCTCAAGGCCAAGGATCGCCAGACGCGCCTGCAACACACCGCGATAGGCCATCATCGACACATCAAGCGGCGACGCTGGCCCGCGCAGTGTCTCGCCGCGCAACCGCCGCTGCACCGTCTCGATATAGGCCATGCGGTCATAAGAGGTGATCGTCTGCCCCGCCGCCTTGGCTTGCAAGTCGACATCCACGGCGATGATCATCACCCCGACGAGCAGAACATTCGTGTAAAGGCGCAGCAGCCAGATGGCGCGTCTGACAAGAAACATGCAAAGATCCCCGCCCCGATTTAAACCCAATTTCCCGGGGCCAGACCTAGCGGGGAGATGAGGCAGAAATTTGACGGGGATCTGTTTGCCTCAGTCAGTCAGAGAGGATCTTGCCGGGGTTGAGGATATTGTCGGGATCGAGCGCCGCCTTCACCGCCGCCATAAAGCGGGTTGTCTCGCCCAGCTCGCGGCGCAGATAGGGCCGCTTGCCCTGCCCGATGCCATGCTCGCCGGTGCAGGTGCCCTCCATCGAGATCGCCAGATCGTTGAGCCAGCCGACATAGTCGTCCGCCTTGGCGCGCTCCTCGGCGCTCTCCATGTCGATCAGCAGGAGCGCGTGGAAGTTGCCGTCGCCCACATGGCCAACCATCGGCGCCATCAGCCCCATCTCCTCGGCCTTGGCGCGCGCGGTGGAGACACATTCCGCCAGTCGCGAGATCGGCACGCAGACATCGGTCGAAATGCCCTTGGCGCCGGGGCGCAACCCGAGGCAGGCCCAATACATGTCGTGACGCGCCTGCCAGAGCTTGTTGCGCTCTTCGGCAGTCGATGTGGCGGCGATGTCGAAGCCGCCAAATTCCTCGGCGATCTGGGCAAAGGTATCGGCCTGTTCCACCACACCCGCATCAGAACCGTGAAACTCCAGCAGCAGCAACGGCACTTCGGGCAGGCTCAGGCCAGAGTGCTGATTGGCGGCGCGCACGCTCATCTCGTCGAGCAGTTCGATGCGGGCCACGGGGATCCCGTACTGGATGGTCATCATCACCGCACGGCAGGCCTCATCCACCGACCGGAACGAACAGCGCGCCGAGCGGATCGCTTCGGGGATGCCCTGGAGGCGCAGGGTGATTTCCGTGATCAGCCCCAATGTGCCCTCAGAACCGACCAGAAGGCGGGTCATGTCATAGCCCGCAGAGGATTTTTTCGCCCGCGATGCGGTGCGGATGATGGTGCCATCCGCCATCACCGCCTCCAGGCTCAGAACATTGTCCTTCATGGTGCCATAACGCACCGCATTGGTGCCGGAGGCCCGCGTCGCCACCATGCCGCCCAGCGACGCATTGGCCCCGGGATCGATGGGAAAGAACAGCCCCTGGTCACGCAGATAAGTATTGAGCTGCTCGCGCGTCACGCCGGGCTGCACCACCACATCCAGATCCTCCGGGTGCACGGCAAGGATCTTGTCCATCCGCATCATGTCGATGCAGATGCCACCGGCAGGCGCATTGACGTGCCCCTCCAGCGACGTGCCGGTGCCAAAGGGAATGACCGGCACACCAAACTCCGCGCAGACCTTCACGATGTCAGCAACCTCCTCGCGCGAGGTGGGAAAGACAACCGCGTCCGGCGCTTGGTTCTCGATCCAGGTGGTGGTGTGCCCGTGCTGTTCGCGCAGGGCCTGCCCGGTCTGAAGCCGGTCGCCAAACTGCGCAGACAGCGCCTCGACCGCGGCTGTGATCCCGCCTTCGTTGCGGGGCAAGGTGGTGGCCTGAACCATGGTGGTGTCCTTTCACAATCTCGGGACGGTCAACACGGCAGATGCTTCATTTGCCTTGTTAACGATCATGTCGGCGCACTCTAGGCCGCCGGTCGTCACAGCTCAAGCCCATGACGCATTGCCCCGGTTCGGGAGGGGCCAGGGCCCCTGCCCGCCTACCGGCCGAGCGCGATGCCTTCGCGGCGCGGATCTGCACCGCCCTTGAGGCTCTCGCCGATCTCGATCGCGTGCAGACCGGAGTTGAGGTCGCGGATATTGACCTCAAATCCCATGTCCGTCAGCGCAGCCTCGAAGGTCTCGGCCTCTGTGCCGGCCTCCAGATCATAGGTGCCAAAGCGGTTCACCGCATGCGGAAGCGACAGCGCTTGCTGCACATTGAGCCCCCAATCGGCCCAGCCCACAATCGCCGTGGCCACATAGCCGATGATGCGGCTGCCGCCCGGAGAGCCGATCGCAAGAACCGGTTTGCCGTCCTGCATCACGATGGTCGGCGCCATCGAGGAGCGAGGGCGTTTGCCCGGCTCCAATCGGTTCGCGATCGGCACCCCATCGCTGTGGCTGCGGAAGGAGAAATCGGTCAGTTCATTGTTCAATAGGAACCCGTTGGTCATCAGACGCGAGCCAAACCCGTTCTCGATCGTCGTCGTCATCGACAGCACGTTGCCGTATTGGTCGACGATGGAGATATGCGAGGTCGAGGGGAACTCGATGCTTTCGTCATCGGCCCAGATCAGCGCGTGGTCAAACGCGGGCGTGCCGGGGGCGACGCTGTCCAGTGCCGTGTCGCCTTGCAGCAGCTTTGCGCGCTCTGCGAGGTACTCGGCATCCACCAGACCCTTGGTGGGCATCGGCACAAAATCACTATCGGCCATGTAGCGACCCCGGTCGGCAAAAGCGAGGCGCGAGGCATCGCCGATCAAGCGCCAGCTGACCGGATTGTCTGCCCCAAGCGCTGCCAGATCATAGGGTTCAAGCATGCCGAGGATCTGCCCCACGGTGAGCGCGCCAGAGGAGGGCGGACCCATGCCGCAGGCTTCATAAGCGCGGTAGCTGGCGCAGACCGCCGGGCGCTCCTTCACCTGATAGAGCGCCAGATCAAGCTCCGACAAAACGCCCGGATTGCCAGCAGCGCTTTGCACCGTGCGGACGATGTCCGCTGCGACAGGGCCGGTATAGAACGCATCCGTGCCCTCCATCGCGATGCGGCGCAGCACATCGGCGTAGGGCTGGTTGGTGATGACCTGACCAGCCTCTAGCGGGGCACCCTCGGGCAAGAAGTAGGCCGCGGTCTCGGGGAACCGGCTCAGGCGCTCCGCATCGTTTGCAATCGATTCCGCCATCCTTGGCGACACAGCAAAGCCCATTTCCGCCAGCCGGATCGCATCGGTAAACAATCCGCCCCAGTTGGATTCCCCCCATTTGCGATGTGCGGTCTCCATCAATGCCGGTGTGCCCGGCGTGCCGACGGAACGACCACCGACCACCGCATCGAAGAACTTCAACGGCGCGCCGTTTTGATCCTGAAACAAGGTCGGGGTCGCCGCAAGCGGCGCGGTTTCGCGCCCGTCCAGCGTGCTGAGCGCGCCGGTCGTGGCGTCATAATAGACAAGGAAAGCGCCGCCACCGAGGCCGGAGGATTGCGGCTCCACCAGCCCCAGAACCGTTTGCACCGCAACCATCGCATCTGCCGCCGTGCCGCCGTCGCGCAGCACCCGTGCGCCCGCCTCGACCGCGAGCGGGTTGGCGGCGGCGACCATCCAGTCATCGGCCAGCACCGGCTCGCCCGCGTTGCGGGCCGCCATCGCGGCAGATGCCGCATCAGAGAGCACCAGGCCCGCCGCGCCGGGGCCGATGGTTGCGGTTTCAGGCGCGACAGCATCCGCGGCCTGCTGGGCAATCAAAGGCGTTGCAAGGGACGCCAACAGCGCCCCTGTCAAAAATGTCTTTTTTCATATCGTCCTCCCAAAACGCGCCGCCCGCAAAAGGCCGGGCACGGCGCCTACAACATGGAGGGCACCACCTGATCCGGTGGACGGTGCCCATCTTCAAATGTCTTGATGTTCAATAGAACCTTTTCGCCCATCTCGATCCGCCCCTCGAGCGTCGCTGACCCCATATGCGGCAGCAGCACCACATTGGGCAGCTCGCGCAGGCGCGGGTTGATGGTGGTGCCGTGTTCATAGACGTCAAGGCCACAGCCTGCGATCTCGCCACCGCGCAGGCCGCGCGTCAGGGCGTTCTCGTCGATCACCTCACCGCGAGAGGTGTTCACGATCACCGCATCCGGTTTCAACAGCTTCAGGCGACGGGCGTTCATCAGATGAAAGGTCGAGGGCGTCGACGGGCAGTGGATCGAGATCACATCCATCCGCGCCACCATCTGATCGAGGCTCTCCCACCAGGTGGCGTCCAGCTCTTCTTCGACTTCGGGGCGCAGGCGGCGGCGATTGTTGTAATGGACCTGCATGCCAAAGGCGCGGGCCCGGCGTGCGACCGCCTGACCAATGCGCCCCATCCCCAGGATACCAAGACGACGCCCCGCCAGACGCCCACCCAGCATGGCCGTCGGGGACCAGCCCTCCCAGTCGCCGCGCTGCATGATGGCGAGACCTTCGGGAATGCGGCGCACAACGGCCATGATCAGCGCCATGGTCATATCGGCGGTGTCATCGGTCAGCACACCGGGTGTGTTGGACACCAGAATGCCACGCTGACGCGCGGTGGCGACGTCGATATTGTCGACCCCGGCGCCATAGTTCGCAATCAGCCGCAGCCGCTCTCCGGCCTGCCCCAGCAGGCTTGCATCAATGGTGTCGGTGACCGTCGGCACCAGCACATCGGCCTCTTTCATGGCGGCGGCCAGCTCTTCGCGGCGCATCGGGGTGTCATCGGTGCGCAACCGCACGTCGAACAGCTCACTCAGGCGGGTTTCCACCGGCTCTGGCAACCGTCGCGTAACAACAACACTCAGGCGTTCTCTGGGCACGTGCCTTCTCCCTCGGGCTATGCAAGTCGATCCATTCCATGGCATCGTGTCGCAAGATAATTGCGGGCACAAGCACCCTTCCGCCCCAGCCTGCGTTGCGTTATGCACGCGGTCAGGATCAGCGGGTGTCAGGATCATAAAAACAAGGCGCCCGGGACAAGAATGGGCATCGAGGCCGTGCAGAACATCTTTGGATCACAAGGTCGCAGGCCACGCCCGCGCAGCAGAACGGCCGCGCAGAGGCTGCTTGGCGCGGTCGTGGCGGCGTGTCTGGTGGTGATGTTCTCACTGGGGACGTCCGAACAGGTCTCGGCGCAGGCCGCCGCAACCGCGCAGAAACGCGGTCCGGTGACCAATCTGCCGCTGCCGCGGTTCGTCTCCATGAAGGCGGCCGAGGGCAACGTGCGGCGCGGCCCGTCCCTGACCCACCGGATCGACTGGGTGTTCAAACGCCGTGGCATGCCGCTGGAGATCATCGCCGAATACGGCCACTGGCGCCGGGTGCGCGACCGCGACGGCGCCGGCGGCTGGGTGCATTATGCGCTGCTGTCCGGCATTCGCACCGTGCTGGTGGAGGAAGACATGCTCCAGGTGCGCGCCCAGCCCGCGCCGGACGCCCCTGTAATGGCCGCCTTCGAACTGGGCGTGGTCGCCCAGCTTGGCGCCTGCCAGATCGACTGGTGTGAAATCACCGCCGGCGGGCATTCCGGCTGGGCCCCGAAGAGCAAGCTTTGGGGCGTGGCCCCTGACGAAGTGCGCGAATAGGCACGCGGGTCGTGCACCGCTGTCCGCGCGCCGCCCGCCGTGGCTGTCAGTGACCCGCCACGGGCCGTAGCTTGGCCCGCCGCGGCCCTGTGCCCGGCGTGCGCGGCGCAAGATAGGTGCGGATCAGCTCGCTGCGATGGGCAAAGACCTTTTCATCGGTAAAGGGCGCCGCATCCGCATGCGCGCGTGTCATCAGATGGCCCAGCGCGCAGCGATCCGCATTCAGCGCCGCCACGCTGTGCGCCAGCGCCTGCGACTCGCCCCGGGGCACCAGGACCCCGCCCCCATGGGCCGAGATCAGATCCCGGGCATAAGCGCCGTCATAGCCCATGATGGGTGTCCCCGCCGTCAGCGCCTCAATCAGGCAGCGCGGCGATTCCGCTGTCTTGTGACAGAACAGGAACAGATCCGCATGCTGCAAGCGCGCCCGCACCTCGGCGTGGTCTTCGACAAATCCGGCCAGCCGCACCCGATCCTGAAGCCCGGCGCGCAGAACCCGCGCCCGCATCGCCGCAAGGCAGCTGCCATCCCCGAGCCATTCGGCCTCGAAGGGCACATTCAGCACCGCCAGCCGTTCCAGCACGGACAGCCAGTCCATCGGCCCTTTCATGCCCTCGGCGCGACCGGCATAGACGATGCGAAGGGGGCGCCGCGCCACGGCAGCGCGTTTGTACCGCAAGCGGGACAGGGTGATATGATCCGCATCGGAGATATGAATATCATGCACCAGCTGCGGGTTCCGACTGAACCGCGCATAGGCGTCAAAGGTCTCGCGGCCGTGAAACAGGCCGAGGTCCGCACGTGAAATCAGCGCGCGCTCCAGCCAGGCCATCGGCCGCCGGTAAAGCCGGGACTTCAGCTGCTGCTTCCAGTTTCCCCACTCGCGGGATTGGCGCAGCACATCGGATTCGACCCGGTCCGTCCAGATCGCAAACCGTTTGCCCAGTCGCAACGCCTCCATCGCGCAGACCGCGCCCCAGTCGCCGAACAAACCGCCGATGGCAAAACTGAGGTAATCCCCCTGCGCGATCAGGGCCCGCAAACGCCGGTGGTGATGAGGCCAGCAGCGCAGAAACTCCAGCGGGCTATAGGCCGAGGGCACCGTTTCCAGCCGAACGCCCGTCAGCGGTGCCATGGCCTCGGCCAGCGGCATCCAGCCCTCGGGGTGCGGCCCGGGCTTTTCCGGCATCACCACGGTGACCTGATCAAAATGCCGCGCCCACAGCCGCAAACCGTTAACGGCCTGACGCTCGATATAGAGGTCCGGCCCCTGCCGGAACACCGGTACGGGCGCATATAGAACCAAATGCCCTCCTGAACTGGCCCGCATTGTCAGATCCCCCACATTCAGATGTAAGAATATTATCGCAAAACCGCTCTTTGCGCAATTCTGCTTCTCATTTATCGGGCGGCGCGGCCCCGGGAGCGCAGCCCGGGTCCCCCCGCCCGGGCCGCGCCCGCACCGGGGCCAAGGCGTTTACCATAACGCCGCAGGTCTGATTAACCACGTCGCCGTTGTGCTCTGCACGCACGCGACCGCATAGTCCCGCTGCGCAAAAGGCGAGGCAAACCCGCGCATGGATAGTCAAAACCGGAAAACTTGCGCCAACAAAGCGGCCTTTGCGCAACCAGCCAATTGCGTTGCGCGATGCACTGGTCTAGGAGAGGCGTGTAGACATGATGCATGTCCGGACCCAGGCGCAGACCGTCTGTTGCTCCGGATCAGCCACCAGGTGACGCGGCAGCCACGCCGCAGAGACGACAAAAACAACTTCCGTATTCGTAGAAAGGTTGTGGAACATGGCAGAAAACTCAACGCCGGACATTTTGTATACCATCGTAGACGAAGCGCCGGAGCTGGCCTCGGCCTCCTTCCTGCCGATCATCCGCAAGTTCGCGGATGCTGCTGGTGTCAGCGTCGGCACCAAGGACATTTCTCTGGCCGCGCGGATCATCGCGACCTTCCCGGAGAACCTGACCGAAGAGCAGCGCCAGAGCGATGACCTCGCCGCGCTGGGCGAGCTGGTGAAGACCCCCGACGCCAATGTCATCAAACTGCCCAACATCTCTGCCTCCGTGCCGCAGCTGGTGGCCGCGGTCGAGGAACTGCAGGCGCAGGGCTACAAGCTGCCCGACTACCCCTACGAGCCGTCCACCGACGCGGAAAAGGAAATCCGGGCGCGGTATGACAGCATCAAGGGCTCTGCCGTGAACCCGGTGCTGCGCGAAGGCAACTCTGACCGCCGCGCCGCCAAGGCGGTGAAGAATTACGCCCAGAACAACCCGCATTCGATGGGCGCATGGGTTTCCGACAGCAAAACCAAAGTCTCGTCGATGCCGGGCAATGATTTCTATGCAAACGAGAAATCCGCCACCATCACCGCCGACCAGGCGGGCGACGCGAAGATCGAATTTGTCGCCAAGGACGGTTCTGTCACCGTGCTGAAGGATGCTTGGCCGCTGGCCGAAGGCACCGTGGCCGATGCGACCTTCATGTCCGTCAAGGCGCTGTCGAGCTTCCTCGAAGGCGCGATCGAGGACACCAAATCCGATGGCACCATGTTCTCGCTGCACATGAAGGCCACCATGATGAAGGTCTCCGACCCGATCATCTTTGGCTACGCGGTGAAAGCCTGGCTGAAGCCGGTGTTCGACAAATACGGCGATGAGCTGAAGGCGCTGGGCGTCAATGCAAACTCCGGCATGGGCGACCTCCTGGAGCGCGTGAAGGACAAGCCCGAGATCCTCGCAGCCGTCGAAGCGGTGCGCGCCGAGCGTCCTGAAATGTACATGGTCGACAGTGACAAGGGCATCACCAACCTGCATGTTCCGTCCGACGTGATCATCGACGCCTCCATGCCGGCGGTGATCCGCGCAGGCGGCAAGGGCTGGGATTCCCAGGGCAACAAGGGCGACGTGAACTGCGTCATCCCCGACAACTGCTATGCCACCGTCTACGACGAGACCATCAACTACTTCAAAGCCAATGGCGCGTTGGACGTGACCAAGGCGGGTTCCGTCGCCAACGTCGGCCTGATGGCACAAAAGGCCGAGGAATACGGCTCCCACCCGACCACGTTTGAGGCACCCGCAGACGGTGTGATCCGTGTGGTTCTGGCCAATGGTGACACGCTGCACTCCCATGACGTGGAGGCCGGCGACATCTGGCGCGCCTGCACCGTGAAGAAAGCCCCGATCGAGAACTGGATTCAGCTGGCGCTGGACCGCCAGCGTCTGACCGGGTCGGAGGCGATCTTCTGGCTCGATGCCAACCGCGCCCATGACGCCGAGCTGATCAAATACGTGCAGCCCGCGCTGGAGGCCGCAGGTGTTGCGGACAAGTTCCAGATCCTCGCCCCGCGCGAAGCGACCCGTCAGTCGCTCGAAACCATCACCGCAGGCAAGGACAGCATCGCCATCACCGGCAACGTGCTGCGCGACTACCTGACCGACCTGTTCCCGATCCTGGAGCTGGGCACCTCGGCCAAGATGCTGTCGATCGTGAAGCTGATGAACGGTGGCGGCCTGTTTGAGACCGGCGCCGGTGGCTCTGCCCCGAAACACGTGCAGCAGCTGGTTGAAGAAAACCACCTGCGCTGGGACTCGATGGGTGAGTTCTGTGCCCTGGGTGAAAGCCTCAAGTTCTTGGCGGACGTCAAGGGCAACGACAAGGCCGGCGTGCTGGGCGCCGCGGCAGAGGTCGCGACCCAAGGCATCCTCGACAACAACAAGTCGCCGGACCGCAAGGTCGGTCAGCCCGACAACCGCGACAGCCACTACTGGTTCGCCCGCTACTGGGCCGAAGCGCTCGCGGCGCAGACCGAAGACGCGGAACTGGCCGAACACTTCAAGCCGATCGCCGATCAGCTGGTCGCCAGCGAGGCCGCGATCCTGTCCGAACTGGCCGCGGCGCAGGGCAAACCGGCCGATATCGGCGGCTACTACCACCCCTCGGTGGACAAGAAGGCCGCAGTGATGCGCCCCTCGGCAACGCTGAACGGCATCATCGGCTAAGCCAGCCACCATCGACGTGATGACAAACGCCCGGGCCCTGTCCCGGGCGTTTTTTCTGGTCGCTGCGCCCATTTTGGGGGGCTCGTTCGCCCGCCCTGCCCCATGCGCACCGCGCGCGCCCTCTGACCGGGCGCGTATCATTTTAGCCAAATTGATCCCGCATCTCTGGCCGCATCGCTGCGCCGCCGGGCAAAGTCTGCGGGTCTGTAAAGCCCGCATTAGTCATTTTGCCGCAAACAGGGTGTAAACGACAACTTGCAAGGCTTTCCCATCATGCCCGCCGCTTTCTACGGATTGTCCACCCGGATCTATGCCCTCGTGGCTCTCGCGCTCATCACAGCAGCCAGCCTGACCTTCTTCATTCTCGATCGCGCCTCAAAGGAGGCCTACTCCCTGCGCATGGGCGAATTGCGTCATGTCACCGACATCGGTCGCAGCCACATCGAGGCCTATGACGCCCGCGTCAAGGCCGGGGAGCTCACCCTCGAGGAGGCGCAGGCTGCCGTTGCCGAAATTCTCAATGACCTTCGGTTCGGGGAAAACGGTTATATCTACGCCTTTGACAGTGACATCGTGTACAAGGTGCACCCCTTCCGCCCGCAATGGGTCGGCGGCGAGAGCCAGCGTGACCTGACGGATGTGCACGGCAACCGGATCTTTGACACCATTCTTGGTGCGCTGGATGAGAACGGACGGTCCGAATCCACCATCTTCTTTGAAAACCCCGCCACCGAACAGGTCGAACCCAAGCTGACCTACGCCCAGTATTACGAACCCTGGGACTGGTATCTCGGAACCGGCGCCTATGTGAACGACATCGAGGCCGACATTGCGCAGATGCGCATGGAGGCCTTGGGCGGTCTCGCGGCCGTGCTGGCGGTGATGATCGGCGTGTCGCTGCTGATCCTGCGCCACACGCTGCCGCCGCTGAACGCGCTGAAAGATCGCATGACCACGATGTCGGACGGGGACCTCGACAGCGATGTGCCCGGCCTCAGGGACCGCAGCGAGATCGGCCAGATGGCGCAGGCGGTGGCCAATTTCCGCGACGGTTTGCAGATGCAGGCGGCGCTGGAACGCGAGGCCCAGATCAAGGATGAGGACCGCCAGCGCGTGGTGGCCATTCTCGGTCAGCGACTGGCGCGCTTTGCCGAAGGTGACCTGACAGTGCGCGTCGATGACGACATGCCGGAGGAGTTCCGCCAGGTGGCCGAGGATTTCAACACCACGGTGACCCGGATTTCCGACCTGATGCGCCAGATCTTTGCCGGGGTGATGCATATCGAACAGGAAAGCGAATCGCTGGACTCCTCCTCGCGCGAACTTGGCATGCGCACGGAGACCCAGGCCGCCTCGCTGGAGGAAACCTCGGCCGCGCTGACCGAACTCTCCGCCTCGGTCAAGAACTCCGCCGAAGAGAGCCGCTCGGCCTCCGAACGGGTGCAACAGGCCAGCGAACGCACGGCCCGGGGCGCGCAGGTGGTACGCCAGACCATCGATGCCATGCGCGGTATCGAGGAAAGCTCGCAGAAGATCTCCTCCATCACATCGCTGATCGACGACATTGCCTTCCAGACCAGCCTTCTGGCCTTGAACGCCGGGGTCGAGGCGGCGCGCGCAGGCGAAGCGGGCCGTGGCTTTGCGGTGGTTGCCGGCGAAGTGCGCGCCCTGGCGGGCAAATCCTCGGATGCGGCGCGCGAAATCGCGGAGCTGATCGCAAATGCCAGCCGCGAGGTGGAAACCGGTGTGACGCTGGCCCGGGATTCGGGCACCGCGCTCGATGAAATCAACGAGCACATCACCGCCATCAACGAAACCGTTTCGGCCCTTGCCGAGGCCGCCCGCGAACAGTCCACCGGGCTGTCGGAAATCACCTCGGCCGCCGATCAGCTGGATCAGGTGACCCAGCAGAACGCAGCGATGTTCGAAGAGACCTCGGCCGCGACCCAGCGCCTGCGGGACGAGGCCGGTTCACTGGCCCAGAACGCGCGCAAGTTCCAGCTGGACGCGGACGACGCCACTGCGCTGCGCCGGGCGTCCTGACCCCGGGCCGCCCCCCCCCCCAGCTTGGGCAAATACGGGCCGGGCGCGCGCGACCAACCGCGGGCGCCCGGCCCTCTTGGTGTTTCGTACAGAGGCACCCGAGCCGGGCCGGAGCGCCCTTTCGGGCCAGGCCAAAAGCCCGGCACAGAGTCCGACACACAGACCGGCACACAGGCCGGCACACAGACCCGCGCGCCCGGTGCGGAGGCCGGACCGTTCGGCGGGGGCCAAGGACAGCGCCCCCCAGGGGATCGCGCAGGCGACCCTGCCACCTCGATGAAGCTTCGGGACCTCCGCCGACACATGGCCGTCATCTGAATATGGTTTCATCGGCGCACTGCCACGTGTTCAAAGGCGCTGCCCCATGGTGGACTCCCAAAAGATCCCGCACCGCGGTCATGAGGTTCTGGAGGTCCTGGCCCGGTTCGGCGGCTCCGCCCGCAACGCGCAGATCGCCCATGCGCTGGGGGTCTCCGAAGAGACCATCCGCCGACTGGTGCGCAGCCTCGCCCACGCGGGCAAAGTCGACCGGGTGCACGGCGGCACCGTCCTGCGGCCCGCGCATGGCGCGCCGGTGTTTTCCACCCCGCTGGCCACCAATACCGCCGCAAAATCCGCCATTGCCCGCACCGCCGCCGCGCTCCTCAGCGACCGCATGACGGTCTTTGTCAATGTCGGGTCCACCACCACCTATGTGGCCGAACACCTGCGCCAGCACAGGGAACTCACCGTGGTGACCAATTCGCTGCCCGCGATGGCCGCCCTTGTCGGCCACAATGGCAATCGGGTCTATCTGACCGGCGGTCAGGTCCTGTCCGGCGAACGTGGCAGCTTTGGCAGCATGGCGGAAACGCAGGCGCAGCAGTTTTCCTATGACGCGGTGATCTTGGGGGCGGACGGTATCTCGCCGCGGCACGGCTTTGTCACCAGCAATCCGCAAGAGGCGGACCTCACCCATGCCGTCGCCGTCCGGGCGGATCGGGTCATTGTGGTCGCCGATCTCTCCAAACGCGATACGCGCGCGCCCTTCGTGACCTGCCCCCTCGACCGGGTGAGCGATTTTGTCACCGATCAGGACCCCGATCCGGAGCTCGCCACCGCGCTCCGTGAATGGGGCATCACCACCCATACCGCGCCGTCCGCCGACGAAGGCGCAGCGGCGCAGACGAATACGCGCGCCCCCCGGAACTAAGGCCAGCCGCCGTCAGCGGCGCGCCTCTTTCTGCTCTGCCACGGTCCGGGCCACCAGATCCTTATACAGCGCCCGGATACGTGTGGTCACCGGACGCGCGCCAGTGCCGATCTCCTTGCCGTCGATCGAAGCCACCGGCGTCTGCGCGCCGAAGGTGCCGGTCAGAAAGGCCTCATCGGCACCATAGGCCTCATAGAGCGAAAAGTTCTTCTCAAACACCGGGATGTCGTTGGCGCGGCACAGGTCGATCACATTCTGCCGGGTGACCCCGTTCATGCAGTAATCCCCGGTCGAGGTCCAAACCTCGCCCCGCCGCACGATGAAGAAATTGCAGGCATTGGTGGTGTTCACAAACCCATGCGGGTCCAGCATCAGCCCCTCATCCGCGCCCGCCTGTTCCGCTTGCAGGCAGGCGATCACGCAGTTCAGCTTGGAATGGCTGTTGTATTTGGCATCCTGGCTCATCGGCAGGCCACGCACCTGCGGCACAGTTGCAAGGCGGATGCCATGGGTCGAGAGGCTTTCGGCCGGTTTCGAATGCTCCACGATGGCGACCACGGTTGGTCCCCATTTCGACAGGGCCGGATGCTGGAACGGTTTGGCCTTGGGGCCGCGGGTGATCATCAACCGGCAATGGGCGTCGCCGGTCATCCCGTTGGCCGCTGCGGTCCGGTCAAGGATGTCGCGGATGTCCTCCGGCCCCATACCGATCTCCAGCGACACCGACTTCAGGGAATTGAACAGCCGGTCCATATGCGCGTCGAAAAACGCCCACTCGCCATCATAGAGCCGCATCCCCTCCCACATGCCATCGCCCAGCATGAAGCCGGAATCATAGACCGAGACCTTGGCCTCCGCCTTGGGCACGATCTCGCCGTTCACATAGATCTTGATGTGATCGTTGCGGTCATCTGCCTCGGCGTCATGGGTGGAATGGGTGGGGCTCTGGTCCAGTGTCATGCGGGATCTCGTCTGTTGTCTCTTTGCAGGCAGACAGACCATGCGCCCGCCCGGCTTGGCAAGGGGCGGCGACCTATATGTCCAGAACAGGTGGCGCGGAGGTGGCCTCCGCCTGGATGAACCGGTGCAACGCCCGCGCCGCATCCGAGGTCAGCAGGCTGCTGTCGGACAGGGTGCAGACCCAGGGGCACGGGCCCACCTGCCCCAGCGGCGCCATCAGCCGCCCCGCCGCCAGCCCGGCGCGGGCAAACACTCCGGGCACCACCGCAACGCCCTGTCCGGCCTCCGCCAGGGCGATCACCGACCCGAAGGTGTTGGCCTGACAGGCTCCTTCCGCGCCCGGGTCGGCGGCAGCGACGGGCAGCCCGAAGGAGCGGAACACCTGCGGCCAGACCTCCGTCCGGCCGAGACTGTGGATCAGCCGGGCGCGCGGCAGATCCTGCGGACCGCTCAGCCGCCCCACCTGCGCCTGATAGGAGGGCGCGCAGACCGCCACCAGCTGGTCGCGCCACAGCGGCAGGCTGGCGCGGTCCAGGGTTTCCTCATGCACGTTGGTGAGGATGATGTCGGCAATCTCCGGCGGCTCGTCCACCCAGACGCGGCCATGGATGGTCACCGCCGCGCCGGGATGCTGCGCGCCGAACCGAGCCACCAGATCCGCCAGCCAGTGATCCACCAGGCTCACCGGGCAGGAGATCACCACCCGCTCCGCCCCGCGCCGCCGCAGGATCGCATGGGTCGCCTGTTGCACCTGTTGCAAGGCCTGCTGCACCCCCGGCAGATAGGCATTGCCCAGCGAGGTCAGCGTCAGGGAGCGCGGATGGCGCACGAACAGCGGCCCGCCGATATGCTGCTCCAGCGCGCGGATGTGGCCGCTGACGGCGGCCTGGGTCAGGTGCAGCTCCCGCGCCGCCTCGGTAAAGCTGAGCATCCGGGCCGCGGCCTCGAAGGAGCGCAGATAGTTCAGCGGCGGCAGATCCTGCATCATCGTCCTTTCCCGCATGCAAG
Source organism: Epibacterium sp. MM17-32 (assembly GCF_022348205.1). NCBI lineage: Bacteria > Pseudomonadati > Pseudomonadota > Alphaproteobacteria > Rhodobacterales > Roseobacteraceae > Epibacterium > Epibacterium sp. MM17-32. The sequence goes on from NZ_JAKRFC010000009.1 coordinate 37,753, forward strand.
TCACCTCATCAGCGGCCCATGACCCCGGTTTCATGTGGTCTTAGGGGCCGGATTGTCCATGTGTCAAGCGCCACGCTGCGCGTTAGGCTTGCACAAAACAGCAGATGAAGGACCTTGGACCAGATGGCCAGATCAGGACGACGGGGCGGCCGCGGCGGCATGTCCGCCCGTGCGGAGAACAAGATCGAACAGCTCCCCTGGAGCCAGACCCACCTGCCCTACCAGCCGCTGGAAGTGGTCACCGAAGAGCAGCTCGAACAGATCCACCGCACCTCCATGCGGGTGCTGTCGGAGGCCGGCATCCGGGTGATGAGCGAGACGGTGATGGATCTGTTTGCGGACGTGGGCGCCATCGTGGACCGGGACGAGATGACCATCCGCATCGACGAAAGCATCGTCGCACAGGCGCTGGAAACCGTGCCGCAAAGCTTTGACATGGTGGCGCGCAACCCTGCAAAGTGCATCACCATGGGCGGCCGCGCGATGAACTTCGGCCTGGTGGCGGGCCCCCCGAACACCCACGACATGATCAACGGCAGACGTCCCGGCAACCACGAGGATTATTGCAATTTCATCCGCCTGGCGCATCACTTCAACGCGGTCAACATCATCGGCAACCAGGTGGTGGCCCCGATGGAACTGCCCGCCAACACCCGCCACCTGGACACCTATCTGGCCAACCTCACCCTCTCGGACCTGACCTTCCACTGCACCGCCATTGGGCGCGGACGGGCGCTCGACGGCATCAACATGATGGCGATCAGCCGCGGCATCTCCGTCGAGGAGATGCGCGCGGTGCCCGGCGTGGTGACGGTGATCTCGGTGAACTCGCCGCGGCTGCTGGACGAGGCGATGACCGACGGGCTGATGGCGATGGCCGAACATGGCCAGCCGGTTAGCATCACGCCCTTCACCCTGATGGGGGCGATGACGCCGGTGACCCTGCCCGCCGCCATGGCGCAACAGAATGCCGAGGCGCTGTTTGGCGTGGTGCTGACGCAGCTGGTGAACCCGGGCACGCCGGTGCTCTATGGGGCGTTCACGTCGAACGTGGACATGCGCTCCGGCGCGCCGGCCTTTGGCACGCCGGAAAACACCAAGGCCAATATCATCGCCGGTCAGCTGGCGCGGCGCTACCGGGTGCCCTACCGCACCTCGAACGCCAATGCCTCCAACTGCGTCGATCTGCAGGCCGCCTATGAGACGATGATGTCGACCTGGGGGGCCACCATGGGCGGGGCCAACCTGATCTACCACGCGGCGGGCTGGCTCGAAGGGGGGCTGACCGCCTCGATGGAGAAATTCATCCTCGATGTCGAAATCATCCAGAACATGAAGGAATTCATGAAGCCGATCAGCTTCAGCGAGGATGAGCTGGGGCTGGAGGCGATCAAATCGGTGCCCACCGGCGGCCATTTCTTTGGCGCCGCGCATACGATGGAGCGTTACGAGACCGCGTTCTATCGCCCGTTGTTGTCGGACTGGACCAACTACGAGAATTGGGAGGCCGCCGGCGCCAAGGACGCGCTGACCCGCGCCACTGCGCTGTGGCAGCAGGCGCTGCGCGAATACGAGGAACCGGCGCTCGACCCGGGCGTGGCCGAGGCGCTTGATGCCTATGTGATCCGCCGCCGCGAAGAAATCGGCGCGGGGGAGCCCTGAGCCTCCACAAACCCCAGACCGGAACCCGCTGACCGGAGAGTGACCGATGTTGCAGGACAAACCGCAGCACATGTCTGAGGAAGAGACCGCAGCGCCCGCCCCGACAGGCCCGGTGAGCGCGCCTGTGCAGCGCTTTGTTCTGATGCTGCTGCCGGGGCATTCGCTGCTGTCGGTGAGTGGTTTTCTGGACACGCTGGCACTGGCCAACCGGCTCTGCCGCGCGCAGCCCCTGACTAGCCTCTGCGTCACGCTGGACGGGGCGCCGGTGACCTCGTCCTGCGGCCTCGCCCTACCGGTTGCGGGCAGCCTCCGGGATCTGCGGCGCAGCGATCTGCTGTTGCTCTGCGGCACGCCTGACATCCCGCGCGCCACCCTGGATGCGGTCACCCGTGGCCTGCGCAGCGCCATGCGCCACGGGGTGCGTTGCGGCGGGCTGGAGCGCGGCGCCGAGGTGCTGGCCATGGCCGGCCTGTTGACCGGCAAGTCCGCCACCACCCATTGGCGCCATCAGAGCAGCTTTGCCGAAGGCTATCCGCAGGTGGTGCTGGCGCGCTCTGCCTTTGTCTTTGAGCACGACAGCTTTTCCTGCGCGGCGGGCACCGCGGCGATCGACCTGGCGCTGTGTTTCATTCGCAGCCTGCTGGGGGGCGAACTGGCCGATCAGGTGGCGGATGAGCTGAGCTATACCCAGCAGCACCGGCTACAGGCGCTGACCTCCGACATCTCGCCCCATTTCGCCCATGTCACCCATCCGCGCCTGCGCCGGATCATCCGGGCGATGGACGACAATGTCGAATACCCGCTGCCGATGCAGAGCTTTTCCGAACTGGTGGGCATCTCGCAGCGGCAGGTGGAACGGCTGTTCCTGCGCTATGTGGGCCTGCCGCCCAAGCGGTTCTACGACGACCTGCGGCTGGACCGGGCGCGCAATCTGCTGTTGCAGAGCGAGATGCCGATCACCGAGGTGGCCATGGCCACCGGATTTGCCTCGCCGAGCCATTTCTCCAAGAAGTTCCGCCTGCGCTTTGGTCAGACGCCGTTCGAGCTCCGCTCCGGGCGCGTCACCAGCGTCTAGCGGAAGCGGCCGCCCTGCTCGATCACCTCGATCTGATAGCCATCCGGGTCGGCGACAAAGAAGAACCGCGCCACCCGTTCGCCGCCGGGGCGGAAATCGACGATGTCGCGCGGCGCCCCACCGGCGGCCTCGACCCGGGCGCGGGCCGCTTCCAGATCGGCAACCACAAGCGCGATATGGCCATAGCCATCACCCAGATCGTAAGGCTCCGTGCGGGATTTGTTGACGGTCAGCTCCAGCTCGAAGGTGCTTTCGGGGGCGGTCATGTAGATCAGCGTGAAGTCGTCGAAATCGAGCCGGTCCGCGATCTCCATCGCAAAGGCGGCCTTGTAGAAGGCCACGGAGGCCTCCTCGTTCAGAACGCGGATCATGCTGTGGGCAAGTTTGGTCATCGGCTGCGCCTCGTGTTGACTGCGGGTCCGGGACTGCTCAAACCGCAGTGGCAAACCGATTGCAACCCCCGGCCTGCCCAGGGCCGTCCAATGCAAAAACGCCCGACACTTGGCCGGGCGTTTTTCATAAATCGCGTGTCGGGGTCGGGATCAGCGCGCGCCGTTGCCCTTTGCCAGTGCGTGATAAAGGACACCGCCCAACAGCGCCCCGATCACCCAGTTGTAGCCGGAAAGGAAGCCGAACCAGGGCACCCAGACGGTGGCCACCGAGAAGATCCCCGCCAGGGCAAAGGCCTTGACCGCCGCGCCGTTCCAGCCGTAGTTGTAGTGGTAGGCGCCGCCTTGCGTGTCGTAGAGATCGGCGAGGTTCAGCTGCTCCTTGCGGTGCAGGTAGTAGTCCACGATCATGATGCCGAAGATCGGCGCCAGCGTCGCTCCCAGCGTGTTGACAAAGCCGCTGATGCCGAACTGGCTGATGAAGCTGGTCCAGAAACCGCCGATCACCAGCGCAAACACCGAGGTGATGAGCCCCGCCTTGCGAAAGCTGATGGTCTCGGGCGACAGGTTGGCGATGCCATTCACCGCCGGGATGAAATTGGCCACCAGGTTGATGCCCACCGTCGCCGCAAAGAAGGTGATCGCGGCAATGATGCCCAGCAGCACGCTGTCGGTGCGCTCGACGATCTCGGTCGGGTTGATGATCTCCTCGCCAAAGACCACGGCCGCACCGCCGGTGGTCAGCAGCGCCAGCGCCGAGAACAGGATCATGTTGAACGGCAGACCGGCCAGGTTCCCCTTCACCATCGTCGGCTTGTCCTTGGCATAGCGCGAGAAGTCGGAGAAGTTGATCATCACCGCCGAGAAATAGGCCACCATGGTGCCGATGATGGCAATGAAGCCGTTGAACTCGGTCCAGAAGGTGCCCTCGGGATTGGCAAAGATGGTGGCGGTGGCCGACAGCAGCTCCCCGTCGGAGCGTTGCCACAACACCACCACCAGTCCGATCATCACCACATAGACAAAGGGTCCGGCGATATTGAGGAAGGTCTCCACCCAGTTCATGCCGCGCCAGAAGATCACGATGTGAAAGCCCCAGACCAGCACGAAGGACAGCCAGTCGATGCCGGTGAGGCCAAAGATCTCTGCCCCGCCGCTCAGCCCGGTGAGCGAGCGGATCAGCAGCGCCAGCGCGGTGGAGGCGAAATAGACCTGCACCCCGTACCAGAACACCGCCACCGTGGCGCGCAGCACCGCCGGCAGCTTGGCGCCCTCGGTGCCGAGGCTGGCGCGGGCCAGCACCGGATAGGGGATGCCGTATTTCTCGCCCGCAGCCCCGGAGAGGTTCACCATCCACATCACGAACAGGCCCGACACCACCAGCGCCGCAAAGGCGGTCCAGCCGCCGACGCCATAGGAGATGAACAGAGACGCCACCAGCGAGTAGCCGAACAGCGACTGCACGTCATTGGCCCAGATGTTGAAGATGGCGAACCACCCCCAGGTTTTTTCCTCCGGCGTCACCGGGCTCAGGGTGTTGCCGGTGGGGTCCAGCGTGCCGCTGTCCGCCAGATGCGTGTGTTCCGTGGATGCCATGTCAATCTCCCTGTGACGGCCCGCGCGGCGCTCTTTTGAAAAGTTTTTACATTGCCGCGTTATTAAGCTTGCACGTAACATGTTAGAGAGTATTCTAGATGGGACGCTATAAGAAAATTCAGATAAGACTTTAAGGCCTGCATTGTTAATGCAGGTCGGGGGGAGAGTTATGAACCAGGCACAGGGCGCTCAGCTTCAGACCGATCTGGCCCAGGCCGCGCTCTGTGATGCGCTGCGCCAGGGGATCCTGCGCGACGGGCAGTTCGTGTCCATGCCGCAGCTGGTCGACCTGATCGGCTATCCGCTTGCCGCGGTGCGCGAGGCGGTGAAATACGCCAGCGCCCAGGGGCTGCTGACCACGGTGCCCAAGCGCGGCGTGCAGGTGATGGAGGCGCGTCCCGAAACCATCCGCGCCTGTCTCGATTTCCGCATGGTTCTGGATCAGGAAGGCGCCCGCCGCCGCATTGCCAAAGGCGCCTTGAGCGGGCTTGATGACCTGCGTCAGCAGCATCAGGACATGCTGGCCGCCGCCGGTGCCTCCGACAGCGACGCCCAGCCGCCCCGGGCCATCGCGGTCGACCTGTCGCTGCACGACTACCTGTCAGAAGGGCTCGAAAACGAACAGCTGGCGCGGGTCTATGGCGCCAACCGGATGCGCATTGCCATTATCCAGAATGCCCGGCCCTTCCTTCAGGTGCGCATCGTTTCGGCGATGGAGGAGCATCTGGCCATCATCGATGCCCTGGAACTGGGCGATGCCGAGGCCGCCGTGCAGGCCATTTCAACCCATTGCGCGCAAACCCTGCGCTGGTGGGGTGTTGCCTGACGCCAGCGGCCACACCACCGCCCCCCATCACGTCACGGTGAGACGCCCGCGATACCGGATGTCGAGGCGTGCTTGCGCTGCTATCGAATAACAGGCAGCTTTGCGGTGTTATACGTGCATCCGGATTGTCAGATCGCCCATTCAAAGGACGCCCCGCCATGTCCCGCTTCTTTCTCGCCCTGCCCGCCCTCGCCCTGATTGCGGCCTGCGCCACGCCGCAGGAACGCTGTATCCGCCAGGGCGCGGCCGAACAGACCCGGCTCCTGAACGAGATCAAGGAGACCGAGAACAATATTTCCCGCGGCTATGCGATCCACCGCCAGACGGTGCCGGAAACCGTGTTCTACACCTGTCGGCGGGTACGGGATGGCAAGGTGGTGGGCTACTACCCCTGCCCCGAGACCTATTACCGGACCATCGAAACACCGGTCGCCATCGATGTTGCCGAAGAACGCAAGAAGCTGCGCGGTCTGAAGGACGCGTTGCCGGGGGCCAGCACCCGCGCCGCCGAAGCCGCCGCGCAATGCCGCATCCTGCACCCCGAATAGCCCCGGCTCCGACCACGCGCGCCCCCGCCCTCCGCTGCCCGTTCGCAAAGGACCGCCCATGCTCCGCCTTCTGACTGCCGTCACCCTGTTCTTCCTGCTGCTGCCCGCGCTGTCGACGAGCGCACGTGGCAGCGATGGGTTCAGTGGCCGCCCCGGCTGGGGTCTGCGCCTGAACGACGACAGCACCGAGGCGATCGTGACCCAGCTCAGGACTGATTTTCGCCGCTGCCAGGGCGCGCCCAAGGTCTATCGTTACGACTGCTACCGTCGCAGTTACCGCACCGGAGCCCACGCCCTGCGCGGCAGCCGCGAATACGCCCCGATTGCCCAGGCGCTCGCATTGGTGGAACAGCGCATCGGTGCCGCGGTGGAGGCCAACCTCGACCCCAGCCAGCCCAACCTGCGCGAGAACATCTTTGTGCAGCATCGCGCCGTCAAACCCGACGCCGTGCCCGCGATCAAACAGGCCACATTGGCAGCCATGGAAGAGGCCACCACGATCCTGCTGCGCACACCGGACAACGAACAGAAAAAGCATTTCCAGCGCGTTGCCGCCGTGATCCAGTCCAACAAGGTGCTGCTGCGCTCTGCCCTGATGCGGCTGCCGGGGCCCTTGCGCAGGCTTGCAACCCTGCCCGCCTTCGCCCCGCTCGGCTAGGCGCGCACGGCTTTTGCCCGGGGGGCGGAACCTGCCGCTAGGGAAACCGGGATCACCCGTGCTACGCTGCCTGTACCGAGCAACGACGGAGCAGGTCGATCATGCGATTTCTCATTCTTCTTCTGACCCTTGCCACCTTTGTCCCGGGGCCGGGCGCCCATGCCGGAAACCGGGGCGACGGCGGCGGTGGTGGCGGCCGCGATTCGAGCAATACGGTCAACAACCGCACCACCCGCGAGGTGGTCAGGCTGCTGGAGAGCGGCGTCGGCGAGTGCCTGCAACTGTTCGAGGCCTACCGTTTTGACTGCATCCGCAAGACCTATGGATTTGCCGCCCGCAAGATCAAGGGCGGGATCGACTACCAGCCCGCCTACGAGGCGCTGCGCAGCGTGGAAAAACGGGTCGAAGCCGCGGTAAACGCCAATGCCGATCCCACCGCCAAGCGCATCCGCAAGGGGCTGGTGCGCTACAGCGCCGTCAAACCCGCGGCCGTTGCGGCGGTCAAACGCGAAACCATCCGCGCCATGGAGGACGCCAGCACCGTTCTGCTGCGCTCCCCGGCGCCGCATCAGAAACCGCATTTCCAGAAAATCGCCGCGGTGATCGATTCCAACAAGGTGCTGCTGCGCTCCGCCCTGTTGCGCGGGCCGGTACAACTCTACCGACTGGCGCTTGGGCTCTGGCCGGTCGCACAGCTGTCGCATCGCGGTTAGAACAAGGAGACCCCTCATGCGCGTCCTGCTGATCTGCGCCCTTCTTGCCCTGGCTGCGCCCCTGACCTCTGCCCTGCTGCTGCCGGTCGCGGGGGCACGGGCACAGGATCACGACGGAGCCAGCCGCGATGCCCCGCGCGGCCTGTCCACCCGCACCACCGACGGGCTGATCCGGCAAATCGACCGGGATCTCTACACATGCTACAAGCTGGGCGATCTCTACTACTACGATTGCTACCGCAAAACCTTTCGCCGCGCCGCATCGACCCTGCGTGGCAACCGGGATTACGAGGCGGCCTATACGGCGATGAAACTCTGCGAAACCCGCGTCGGGCGCGCGGTCGATGCCAACCTGGCGCCCGACCTGCCGCGCAAGCGGGCCGGGTTTGTCAGCTATGTCGCCATCCGTCCCGACGCCTCCGCCCGCCTGCGCCAGACCACGCTGGATGTGGTGGAAGAGGCAAAAACGGTGCTGCTGCGCGCGCCCTCTGCGGGGCAGAAACCGCATTTCCAGAAGATCGCCCAGGCGCTCGATTCCACCAAGGTGCTGCTGCGCGCCGCGGCCCGGTCGTGGATCACCTGGTGGCAGCAGCTGGCGTGATGCCCCGGGCCCTGCGCCCGAAGCCCGACGCGGTTACTCAGGCTGACGGAACGTCGCCACCACATCATACATCACCGGCTCGAAGCTGCGGCATAGCGTGTTCAGCACCCGGTTGCGCTTGCGCATCTCTTCGCTGCGCAGCATCTCCATGAAATCCTCCCGGTGGCGCCACTGGGAATAATTCGCCACCCGTGTCTGGGCATCATTCACATGCAACCCCGCCGCGACAAAGCCGGGCTGGTGGGAAATAAAGGACGCATAGGCATCTTCCAATGCGTCAATCAGGTCCTGGCACGTGCCCGGCGTCACTTCGAAGGTGGTGATAACCGTCTGCACGTCGTTGGATTTTGCTATCGTCGGCATGAGATCCTCCCTGGCATCCTCTCTTTCAGACTATGGCACCTGACTTGAAAGTCGACAGAATTTCGCTCTACCCTGGGTGGAGTTAGCCGCTCTGGGAGGATCCGCCTGTGCGTCACGCCATCGCGATTGCCCTGTGTTTGCGGCTGTTGATCTGCGCGCCGGTTGCGCAGGCCGGGGCCTGGCTGGAGCCCGACGGCGGCGGGTTTCTGTCCAGCAGCGTGCGGGCCCGTCCGACGGGGGGCGAGATCGGGACATATGCGGCCTATGGGGTGACGCCGAACCTGACCTTCGGGATCGACATCAACCGCAGCGAGGACGCCGGGTTTCCCGCCGCCCATGCGCTGGTCTTTGCCCGCCTGCCCCTGCGCCAGCGCGACGAGGGTTGGCAACTGGCGCTGGAACTGGGCGCGGGAGTGGCGCGCACGGGCGCGGAGTGGGCCGGCATGCAACGGGTCACCCTGTCCGCCGGGCGCGGGCTGGACTGGTCCGCCGGTGGCGGCTGGGTCTCGGTGGATCTGTCGCGGGAATGGCGGCAGGGCGGCGCACAACGCGCCTGGAAGCTTGACGGCACGCTCGGGGTCCATCGCGCGCAGGGCCCCGCACCGATGATCCAGCTGGAACTCTACCAGCCGGATGACGGCGAGATGATCCAGAAGCTGTTGCCGGCCCTGCGCTGGCAACTGTCGGAGAGCCGCGACCTGGTCGCCGGGCTGGAATGGCGGTCCTTCGGCGATGCTCGGCTTGGCCTCAAGCTGGAACTGTGGCACAGGTTCTGAGCCCCGCCAGCACCACCCTGCCCGCCCGGCCAGTCCCCACGCACCGGAGCCAGACATGTCAGACCGCCCCCCCGCCTCGCCGATCCGCCCCACTGATGCCGAAGCGCGCAGCCTCGCATCAGATCTGATGCAGAGCGCGACATTTGCCGCCTTGGCCACGCTCAGCGCGGCAGGCCACCCGGTGCAGAGCCGCGTGGCCTTTGCGCTGGATGCTGGCGGGCGGCCGATCTCGCTGGTGTCCACCCTGGCGCAGCATACGCAGGCGATCGCCGCGCGCCCGCAGGTGTCGCTCCTGATCGGGGAGCCCGGCGACAAGGGCGATCCGCTGACGCATCCGCGCCTGACCCTGAACGGACGCGCCGAGATCCTGCCCAACGCCTGCCCCGCGCATGAGGAGATGGCCGCGCAGTATCTGCGCCGCCACCCCAAGGCCAAGCTCTACATCGGCTTTGCCGATTTCCACTTCGTGCGGTTCCAGATTGATGAGGCCTTTTTGAACGGCGGTTTTGGCAAGGCTTATGTGCTCACCCCCGCCGATCTGGGCCAAACCGCCTAGCGGTCGATGCGGATCAGCGCCCGCACGGTGCCGCGCACGGCCTGTTCCCAGACGATGTCGATCTCGTCATGGTTGCTGCCTTCCTGCGTGCGCACATAGTGGCCGGGATACACCACCGCGCCGCTGCTGCCGCGCAGTGATCCCTCAACGATCACTGCATCCACCGCGCGGCTGTAGCCCTGAAACGGCAGCGTGCCGCCGGTGGGTATGGTCCAGGTGCTTGCGGCGGAGTTCTGGTCAAACTCCACCCGCAGCGGATTGCGGCACTGGGTGCTGACGTTGTGAAAGCTGTTGGCGTCAAAGAACACGTCCTTTGAGCGCGAGAAATCGAGAGTGGCAAAGCTGGTATCGACCCGCTCGGCCCGGTCGATGGTGCCGTTGATCGACCGGAACTTGTTGCCGGTCACCGATACCCCATTCAGAAAATGCCCGCTGCCATACGGCTTTATCACGATATAGCTGAACCAGCTCGCCACATCGCCGCTGAGGAACACATTGTCGGTGATCGACATGGCCGCAAAGGAGAACCCGCCGGTGAAATCGGGGTTTGCGTCATATTCATTGGTCCACTCGATAAAGCAGTTGTCGATGTAGTTTTCCGAAATCGTGTGCGAGGCATAGGTATCCGTCACCACGATCCCGGCGGTGCGGATGCCGCCCGCAACGCTGTCACCCTGAAAGAAGTGGTTGCCGGTGACCGTGTGGTTTGACCCGGCCATCACCGCCCAATGCAGGAACCGCGTGGCGCGGTTGTGGCGCAGCTTCACATCGTTGGAGTTCACGTTGAGCGCAATACTCTCGCGATCCGCCACATCCATAGCGTCCTCGTCCGACAGGAACTGGCAATTGTCCACCAGCATGCCCTGACAGCCGCTGCCGATCGAGGTGATCCCGCGCGCCTTGGGGCGGGTAAAGAAACAGTCGTGCAGCGCAAAGACGGTGCCCGCCGGCGCCAGACGCAACGCGCTGGCGACGCCGTTGCACTGGAATTCCACGCCGGAGATACCGAACTTCTTCAGCGCCGAGAAGCCGGAGAAATCCAGCATGTATTTGAACGCGGTGAAGGTGAAATTCTGCGTCCCTTCCGCGTCATACAAGGGCTGGCTCAGGGTCAGCTCGGTCGCGCCGACGTTCTTTGCGGTGACATAGACCTCGCGCCCGACACCTGCACCCTCGACCAGCGCCCCCACCGGAATGGCCGAGATATTGGCCACATTGGTCAGTTTCTTCTTGTCGGAGCTGTCATAGGTCGCCTGCGCGGTGATCACGTCATGATCCCAACTCGCGCCCGCCTGCGCCGTGAACTGGCCGTTGCGGATATAACGGCGGGTGGCATAGCTGGTGCGATTTGGCACCGCCGCCTGCATGTCGATGGGGCCGCTGACGGCAATGCTGCGCCCGCCGAGGTCGAGACTTTCGTGATCGACACTGTTCAAAAGCGCCTGAAACGCCTTCTTAAAGGCCAGCTCCTCATCCCCAAACGCCGCCGCATAGGTCGGGTAGTCATAGCTCTTGGTCAGCAGGAGCATGGCGCTGTCGGGCATCGACAACGTGCCCTCAAAGATCACATCATGATTGAGCGACAGCGTGTTGTTGATCCGGAATTCGCCCTCGGGCACCAGAATGCGACGGCCATTGGCGGCGTCATCCGCCGCCTCGAACGCGGCGTGGCAATTGGTGGTGCCATCGCCCACAGCGCCAAAATCGGTCACATCCACCACGCTCAGCATATCGCGCAAAAAGACACTGGTGATGTCCTCGATCACGATATCATCGACGCGGATCACACCACCATTGGCCCCGGTCAGGTTCAGCCCGAGGTGCCCGTAGGCGGCGTCCAGCCCCCAGGGCATATCAACGCCGGAGCGACTGCCGGTGCCGACGATGGCCTGCACCTCGACCACCTCGCCATAGGCGCTGAGGGTGATGCCCGGCCCGCTCTCGATCACGCCAGAGACATGGGAGTTGTTGGCCGCCCCGGCCCAGCCCGCGATGCGCACGGTGGGAAAAGCGCCGCTCATGGCTTTGACGCGGGCGGTCACCCGCAGATAGCAGCCCGGCAGGATCGGCGTTTCGCCCATGTAGCGCAGCCGCTGGGTGCTGTCGGTCTTTTGCAGCTCCAGACAGCCGCCAAAATCCGCGTCCCCCGCAACCACGGCGGCATTTGCCGCCCCGTCATAGGTGTCGGAGCCGGGTGTGCCATTGCCGCTCGACCAGACGTCCAGACCGTCGGTAAACGCGGGCGGCATCAGTTGCAGACCGTCGGTGATTGCCTTGTTCATGAAAAACCCTTTCCTGTTCCACCACGCCGGGATTGGGAAAGGGTTCTATCAGGTCGGGTTTAAATCCCGCTCAGGACGGCGTGCGCTGGTCCGGCAACAGCGGCGGCCGCGCAGGCCGGTTCAGACGTTTGCCCCGGGCGCCTTCAGAAGCTGCACCGCGTTGATTTTCCATCCTGTTTCGGTCTCGACCATCTGGTAATCCAGCATGTGGATACTGCCATCTGCATCGGTCACCATGACCCGTTGCCACAGGTTGCCGGCGACCTCGCGCAGCTCCAGATAGCGCACCTCGGCGGGGCGCCAGACCATCGGATAGCCCTGCTCCACCATGGTAGCAAAGCGCTCCGGCGTGCCAAAGAGCTGGCGGATGCCCGGTGATGCAAACCCAAAGGCGGCCTGCGCGTCATCGGACAGGAAGGCCGCGATCTGCGCGTCAATCACGCTGGTGATCGGCTCTTTCTGTGCCTGCGCCACCACGCCCCAGCTTGCCCATGTGATCCCCGCCGCCAGTGCTATCGCCACGCCCATACGCATTGTGTTCCCTCCCGAACAGATCCTGTCCTAAGGGGACCTAGCGTGGCAGCCCGCACAGTCAAAACGCGCCCCGCCCAGCGCAGTGCGGTCAGGCGGCGAAATCGCAGGCGGAACAGGCACCAAAGGGCTTTTGCCGCATCAGCTTGGTCATGACCGATCCAAGCGCCGCGATCACCTCCAGCACCGGGGTCACGGGGGGCGGCGGCATCTGGGTGCTCATCGACGCCATCAGGCCCGGGCCGGAGGATTTGGTGACACGCCCGCCTTCCAGCACGTCCTGGACCTCCGGCAGCATCTCGAACTGGCTTTGCAATTCGGCGGCCGGCAGCGGCACGGCAATGCGTTTCTTGGCCCAATGGGTGTACATCGCATTGATCCGCGACTGGCCCGCCGGAGTCAGCGCATCCTCGCCAAAGGCCTCGTGGATGACATCCAGATCGGCCATCTCTGCCGCCAGCGCCATCAGGATCGGCAGCGGTGTCTTGGTGCGCGGCACTGGAAAGCTCTGAAGCGCCTTGTACTGGCTCTTGAGCTGTTCGATGAAGGCGGGCGTCAGCGGCGGCTTGTTCAGCGCCGCGGTGCTGCTGGCCAGCCCCGCCAGCTGGGTCGCCAGTTTCAACTGCGCCGGGGGCAGGCCAAAAGCGGGCAGCCGCATCTTTGGCAGGCGGGAGGCAAATTGCAGCGTCGCGTTCTGTTTGGCGAGGCTGGTGCCGCCATCGCCCAGCGCGGCGCTTTCGTTCAGCTCCATCTCCATCACTTCGAAGGGGCAGAGCCCCTGCGCGCGCAGCGCCAGCGTCATATGCGCGCCAAGGGCAAGGTGCTGATAGCTCGGCTGGGGCATCTGCGGCGGCAGCGAGCGGGTCTGCGCCATCACGTTTTCCTCAAGGCTGAGGATCGCCTGCGTCAGTTCCTCCTTGAGCGCCTCGAGGTCGTCCAGCGGGAACAGTGCCGCGGGCACCGCCAGCCGCGCCGCCAGGGCCAGCACCGGCCCGCCGCCGGACGGCAGATCGCTGGGCAGCGTGCCATTCGGCGCCTGCGCCACGATATTGGCCGCCATCCAGTTCTGGTCCTGCGGCAGCATTTCGGCCAGGTTCAGATCGGTGCGCGCGCTGAGGTTGGCGTTCAGCTTCATCAGCTTGAGCATATTGGACAGCTGCGGCGGCGGCGCATCCACCCGCAGGCTGTCCCGCGTGGTCGATGGCAGCGCCATCGGCAGTTCCAGATCCTTGCAGAAACAGACCATGCAGGGGGCTCAGCCGCCGATGATCACGGTCGGCGCCCCGACGCTGACCATGCCGCCATGGGCACAGGTGTCGATGACGATGCGCACCGCGGGCTTGCCACCGACCAGCACGGTCGAGGAGCCTTTGGCCAGCGTGTCGGGCGGGCCGACGCAGACCGCCATGTCGCCCATCACCGCCTGTGGCAATCCGCAGGTCAGCACCGTCGGCACACAAGGACCGGAGACCGGCCCACCCACATGCGGAATGGGCGGCACGCCGGGCGTCACCATGGGGCAGACATGCATATCCGAGAGTCGCGCCGCTGGCATCATAATGAAGTCCTCCGAAATAACCTTGGGTAGAAGATAAACACCTCAACGGCCAAAAAGAAGTGATCCGTCGCAGAAGTTTTTTGAAAAACCCGCCGGTGGAGACAAAACAGGCGCCCGTCGGGGCGCCTGCTGCAAGGTCACATGGACAAAATCGGCTGTCAGACCAGCTCGCCCGCCAGGGCGCTCTCGATCAGCGCGATGCTGTCCTCAACGCCATAAAGCGCGATGAAGCCGCCAAATCGCGGGCCCTGGCTCGCGCCCAAGAGCACCTCGTAGATCGCCGAGAACCACGCACGAAGGGGTTCGAACCCGTGGATCTTGCCGATGGCAAAGACCACGGACTGCAGGAACTCGTCGTCGGCAAAATTGGCTTCGGGCAGCGGATCATCATTGCCGACCAGCTCGTTTTTCTTGGCGATGGCCGCCAGTGCCGCCTCTGGCGAACGCAGCGCATCGGCCAGATCCGTGAGGGCTGCGCGCTCCTGATCGGTGGGCAGACGGTAGGTTTTTGCGGGCTTCACGAAGTCATTGAAATAGCGCACCGCATGGCCTGCGGCCTGATCCATGCCGGGATGGGTCTCGGCGGTGGCGTCGGGCGCGTATTTGTTGATGAAGCCCCAGAGGGTTTCCTTGTCCTCGGCGTTGGAGACGCTGGCGATGTTCAACAGCATCGAGAACGGCACCACCATATCCGACTGCGGGACATTGCCGCCGTGGATGTGCCAGACCGGGTTGTTGAGCTGCGACTTCAGGTCCTGACCGTGATAAGCCCGCAATTGCTGGTGATATTCATCCACCGCCTTGGGGATCACGTCAAAATGCATCCGCTTGGCGGTCTTGGGCTTTTGATACATGAAATACGCAAGGCTCTCGGTCGAGGCGTAGGTCAGCCACTCGTCGATGGAGACGCCGTTGCCGGAGGTCTTGGAGATCTTCTGGCCGTTTTCATCGAGGAACAATTCATAGGTGAAATGCTCCGGCGCGCGCTGGCCCAGCACCCGGCAGATGCCGTCATAGATCGGCGTGTTGGTGGAGTGATCCTTGCCGTACATCTCAAAATCGACGCCAAGCGCGGCCCAGCGGGCGCCAAAGTCCGGCTTCCACTGCAATTTTACATTGCCGCCGGTCACCGGCAGGGTCCATTCGCGACCGTCCTCATCATCAAAGGTGATGGTGTAGGTCTCGGCGCAGACCTTTTTCATCGGCACATAGAGCACGCGGCCGGTGTCCGGGTGGATCGGCAGGAAGATGGAATAGGTCTGGCGGCGTTCTTCGCGCAGCGACTTCAGCATGATCGCCATGATGTCGTCGTATTTTTCAACCGCGCGCTTCAGCACCTCGTCGAACTGGCCGGAGCCGTAGAACTCGGTGGCGGAATAAAACTCATACTCGAACCCGAAGGTGTCGAGGAAGCGGCGCAGCATGGCGTTGTTGTGATGGCCAAAGCTCTCATGCGTCCCAAACGGGTCCGGCACCGAGGTGAGCGGCTTTTGCAGATGCTCCGTGAGGCTCTCGGAATTGGGCACGTTGCCCGGCACCTTGCGCATGCCGTCGAGATCATCGGAAAAGCAGATCAGCTTGGTCGGAATGTCGGAGATCACCTCGAAGGCGGTCTTGATCATGGTGGTGCGGGCCACCTCGCCGAAGGTGCCGATATGGGGCAGACCGGAGGGGCCGTAGCCGGTCTCGAACAGGACGAAGCCCTTCTCCGGCGCGCCCTTGGCGTAACGTTTGAGAACACGGCGTGCTTCTTCAAACGGCCAGGCTTTGCTCTTCAGAGCTTCTTCGCGCAGATCAGACATTGAGGGACTCCATCGGTGTCTGTGAGGTCAGTCCGCCACCCCATGTGGCAGGACGCACCCCCTTATGAGAGAGGCAGCGCCAGAGTCAACAAGCCCTGCCCGTCACGCGGCGGTTTTGCCGCCTGCACTGGCCATATGTCATCCGCCGTTGCCATCCCCCGACAAATCTGTACACCACTCCCCTGATGAGAAACGCGTTTCCCTTCTTGCGCCCGGGCATGACGGTGGGCCTGTTGGGTGGATCCTTTGATCCGCCCCATCACGGGCATGTGCAGATCTCGCTTGCGGCGCTCAAGCGGTTCAACCTCGATCAGCTGTGGTGGCTGGTCACCCCCGGCAATCCGCTCAAGGAAAACCCGCCCGCCTCGATGGCGCGGCGGATGGGGGCGGCGCGCGAAATCATGCACCACCCCCGGGTGCGGATTTCCGACATCGAAGCCCGGCTGGGCACGCGCTACACCGCCGAAACCCTGCGCCACCTGCGCAAGACCTACCCGCATGTGCGCTTTGTCTGGTTAATGGGTGCCGACAACCTGGCCCATTTCCACCGCTGGAAGGACTGGCGCAATATCCTCGACACGGTGCCGGTGGGGGTGCTGGCGCGCCCCGGCGAACGGATCTCCGCACGTCTGTCGCCTGCCGCACGCAGCTATCGGGCAGATCGCATTCCCGCATCGCAGAGCCAACGGCTGGCCCGGGCCGACGCCCCGGCCTGGTGTTTTGTCAATGTCCCGATGGTGGATGCCTCCTCGACCGAGATCCGCCGCCGGGGAGACTGGTCCGACTGACGCCCGCGCCACGGCCCCCGGGGCATTGCACGCAGGCGTCACAAAAACTTCTTTGACATATTACCCTCAAAGCATTTGCCGAATGGCAGGGAATTTGATTCAAAATACGCAACATGATCTCACGTCGCCGTTTCATAACCACCGCCCTTGCCACGCTTGGCTCCAGCTCCGCGCTTGCCAATGCCCCCAGCTACACCCCGCGCCCCCGGATGCGCGGCCTCAACCCGCTGAGCCCCGGGCGCGACGGGCTGGAGGCGATCCTCAAGAACGCCGGCCTCTCGGGCGAGGTGGTCTGCGCCGTTGCCGATGCCCGGAACGGTCAGGTGCTGGAGAGCGCCGACGGTGACCGCGGTCTGCCACCGGCAAGCGTCGCAAAGGTGGTCACGGCGCTCTATGCCCTCGATACGCTGGGCGCCGGCCACAGGTTCCGCACCCGGCTGATTGCAACCGGCCCGGTGCAGAACGGCGTCTTGCAGGGCGATCTGGTGCTGGTGGGGGGCGGTGATCCGACCCTCAGCACCGACGGGCTGGCCGACCTCGCCGCAGGCATGAAGGCCGCGGGCCTGCGTCAGGTCTCGGGGCGGTTTCTGGTCTGGGACGGCATGCTGCCCTTCGTCAAATCCATCGATCCCGGTCAACCGGATCATGTGGGCTACAGCCCCGCCGTCAGCGGCATTGCCCTCAACTTCAACCGCGTCCATTTCGAATGGAAACGTGCCGGCGGCAGCTGGGCCGTCAGCATGGACGCCCGCACCCAGAAATACCGCCCGGAGGTGTTCACCTCCAAGATGGCCGTGGTGCGGCGGGATCTGCCGGTCTACACCTATCAGGACAAATCCGGCGTCGATCACTGGACGGTGGCCAGCGGCGCGCTTGGCAATGGCGGGGCGCGCTGGTTACCGGTGCGCAATCCCGCGCTCTATGCCGGCGACGTGTTCCAGACCCTCGCCCGTTCCCATGGCATCGCCCTGCCCAACCCCAGGCAGGTGGCACGGATGCCCTCCGGCAGCCTGATCGCCCAGCATCAGAGCGACCCGCTGCCAGTGCTGCTGAAGGGCATGCTGAAGTACTCCAACAACCTGATGGCCGAGATGATCGGCATGAGCGCAAGCCTGCAACGGGACGGGCGACCGGGCTCGCTTGCGGCCTCGGGGCGCAGCATGAGCAGCTGGGCCACCGCGAACCTCGGCATGCAGTCCTGTCGTCTGGTGGATCATTCCGGCCTCGGCGATCAGTCGCGGCTCAGCGCCAATGACATGCTGCGCGCACTGGTCCTGGCCCATCGCGACGGGGCGCTGAAACCGCTGCTGAAACGGATCTACCTCCAGGACGCCAAGGGGCGCCCGATGAAGACCCATCCGGTGCAGATCGCCGCCAAGACCGGCACGCTGAATTTCGTCTCCGGGCTGGGCGGGTTTGTCACTGCCGAGGACGGGCGCGAGCTGGCGTTTGCGATTTTCTCCGCCGATCTGTCGGCGCGCTCCCGCATCAGCCGTGCAGAACGCGAACGTCCGGCGGGCGGCCGCAGCTGGAACCGGCGCGCCAAACGGTTACAGCAGGCATTGCTGGCGCGCTGGGGGCAGGTTTACGGCAGTTGACCGCCCCCAGCGGCCCCAATCTCGGCGCCCGCACCCCCGGATAAGACCAGTTTGCCGGTTTCCGGGGCAGACCACCCCTCCGGATAAGCCCAGAATCCAGTTTTGGTGGGGCCAGTGCACTCGTGACAGTTGTCAGCGAGGACATGGATCGTAACCATTTGCGAAGGTCCGCATAAAAATTCGCAAAGAAAGCGACCTCCCACATACGCGACACACTCGCGAACCGGTTCAACACGGAGGAACCCCATGTCTCTTAAGACCAAACTCAGCGCCACATCCGCCGCGCTCGCCCTGATGCTGGGCTCGGCTGCTGCCGCAGAGGACATCACCGTCGCCTATTTCCTCGAATGGCCGATGCCGTTCCAATACGCCAAAGCCATGGGCACCTATGAAGAGGAGCTGGGCGTCGGCATCAACTGGGTGTCCTTTGACACCGGCACCGCAATGTCGGCCGCGATGGCCTCCGGCGACGTCCAGATCGCCGTCAGTCAGGGCCTGCCCCCGTTTGTGGTTGCGGCCTCCGCCGGTCAGGATCTGGTGATCACCGACGTTGCCGTCAGCTATTCCGAAAATGACAACTGCGTGGTCGCCGACACGCTGGAGATCGATGCCTCCACCGCCAAGGAACTGGAAGGCAAGCGCGTCGGCGTTCCGATCGGCACCGCTGCGCATTTCGGCTTCCTGAAACAGATGGAGCATTTCGACGTCGACCTCTCGACCATGGAAATCGTCGACATGGCGCCGCCGGAAGGGGCCGCCGCCTTTGCCCAGGGATCGCTCGACATGGTCTGTGGCTGGGGCGGTGCCCTGCGCCGCATGAAGGAACACGGCAACGTGCTGATGACGGGCGCAGAAAAAGAGGCTGCGGGCATTCTGGTGTTTGACGTGATTTCCGCCCCGTCAGATTTCGCCGCCGAAGAGGCCGAGCTGATGTCCGCCTTCCTGAAGGTGACAGCAGAGGCCAACGCCATGTGGAACGCCGGCACCAACAAGGACAAGATGCTCGAAGTGATCGCCAAGGACGCGGGCATGGATCTGGCGGATACCGAAGCCACCATCGCCACCTTCACCTTCCCGTCGACGGACGAGGCCCTGAGCGACAAATGGCTTGGTGGCGGTGTGCAGGAGTTCATGATCGGCGTCGCTGGCGTCTTTGCCGAGGCGGGATCGATTCCGCAGGCCCTCGATACCTACGATTCTGCGGTCGACGCCAGCTTCCTTTCGGCGGTTGCCGAATAGACCGGGCGCGCATCGCCTTTGGGGCCGGCGTGCATCTGCGGATGCCACACCGGCCCACCCCATCCACACCTAACAGCAGGAGCAGCCCATGGACGGCCTCCATATCGACCGCCTGTCGATGCGATTTGACTTGCCCAACGGTTCGCACATCCAGGCGTTGAAAGATGTTTCCATCGAAATCGGCAAGGGCGAGATCATGTCCGTCCTTGGCCCCTCGGGCTGTGGCAAGACCACGCTTTTGAACATTGTCGCAGGCTTCCTTGCCCCCACCGAGGGCGCGGTGCGCATGAATGACCACGAGGTCAAGGGCCCTGCCCCGGAACGCGGCATGGTGTTCCAGCAGGGCGCCCTGTTCGAGTGGATGAGCGTGCGTGAAAATGTCGAATTCGGCCCGCGCATGAAGGGCATGCCGCCGGCGGGTCGCACCGAGATCTGCGATCAGTTGCTGGACACCGTCGGATTGCAGGATTTCGGCGAAAAGGCGGTGTATGAGCTATCGGGCGGCATGCAGCAACGGGTGGCCCTGGCGCGCTGCCTGGCCAATGACCCGGATGTGATCCTGATGGACGAACCGCTGGGCGCACTCGATGCGCTCACCCGGGAGAAGATGCAGGCACTGGTGCTGAAGCTCTGGAAGGAAAGCGGCAAGACCGTGATCCTGATCACCCACTCGGTCGAGGAGGCGCTGCTGCTGGGCGAACGCCTGCTGGTGATGGCCCCGCGCCCCGGCCGCATCCACAAGGAATACCGCCTGCCCTTTGCCGATCAGGGGGTGAACATGGACCTGCGCGAGGTGAAGAAACAGCCGGGCTTTGCGGAAACCCGGGACGAGATCCTGTCGATGATCTGGGAGATGGAAGAGGAAATCATGGGCCGGACGGAGAGCGCGGCATGACCGGCCTTCTGATCCTGCTGGCCTATGTGGCCCTGTTCACCGTCACCTATTTCATCGTCAACGCAATCCAGGAGCGCCGCCGCAACGGGGTCAATTTCACCAGCCTGAAGACGGTGACCTTCGGCGATGAAAGCGCGATCACCCCCAACCGGGCGGCCTCGGTGATCTCGATCCTGGTGATCTTCCTGATCTGGGGCGCGTTCACCGGCTCCAGGCTGGTGCCGGTACATGTGCCGGGGCCATTCCGGGGCGAGACCAGTTTCACCTACACGGCAACCGCCCCGGATGGCGAAACCGCCGAGGCCACCGTGCATGTGCGGGTGCATGACTTCGGCGCGGATGCCGAGCTGCCGGAGGTCACGCCGCGCAGCGGATTTGCCCAGGACGACGCCGACAAGGTCGCCGCCTGGCGCTCGGTGCTGATAAAGGCCGCCAACAACGATGGCGATGATGTCACCGTCACCGCGGTCGAGGGCCAGCCGCTGCAACCGGGGGACACGGTCTCGGTGCCCAACGGCACGGTCACCATGTCCCGCCGCGGCGCGCTGAACTTTGCCCCCGACAAGGGGTTTCAGATGGAGCCGATCTGGATGCCGAGCCCCGAAGCGGTGGTGGCGCGTTTCATCGAGATCGCCTCCGAGGGCTATCAGAACTTTACCCTCTGGGAGCACCTCGGCTGGTCGCTGCTGCGGGTTCTGGCGGGGTTTGCCCTCGGCGCGCTGGTGGGCATTCCTCTCGGCTACGCCATGGGGCTCAGCTCCTGGGTGCGCGGCTGGTTCGATCCGATCGTCGAGTTCATGCGCCCGGTGCCCCCCTTGGCGCTGATCCCGCTGGTCATAATCTGGTTCGGCATCTGGGAGTCGGGCAAGATCGTGCTGCTGTTCCTGGCCGCACTCTGGATCATGACCATCGCCGCCCGTGCCGGCGTGTCCGGGGTCAATATCACCAAGGTGCACGCGGCCTATTCCCTCGGCGCGTCCAAGGCGCAGATCCTGCGGCATGTGATCGTGCCCAACTCGCTGCCGGAGATCTTCACCGGCGCGCGAGTGGCGATGGGGGTCTGCTGGGGCACCGTGGTGGCGGCAGAGCTTGTGGCCGCGCAAAAAGGCGCCGGCATGATGATCATCGCCGCCTCCAAGTTCCAGCTGACCGATATCGTCATCATGGGAATCATCCTGATCGGCGTCATCGGCTACGGCATCGACATCCTGATGCGCAAGGCCGAGGACATCCTGGTGCCGTGGAAGGGGCGCAGCTGAGGCCGGACACCAGACAGCTACAGCATCAAAAAGGGGCGGTCCCGATGCGGGCCGCCCTTTGCAGTGATCCGGTCAGTGTCGCGACCAGAGATCTTTCCCCCTGCGCCGGGGCAGTTCCTAGACCATATGGCGCGCCCGCGAGCCGCGTTCGATGGCCGCCGCATGCAGGCGCTCCACGTTCAGCTCATAGCGGATCTCTTCCAAGAGGCGCAGTTCGTTGTCGTTGAGCGTCCCATCCGCCGCCGCCACGTCGCAGGCCAGCGCATAGCAGGTCTCAAACAGGCGTTCGGGCAGAATATCGCGAACCAGGCCGAACAACGCATCCAGCCCGTCCTCCTGTTCAAAGAGATCAAAGACGGTCCGCGACACCGCCGGAATACGGTCGGCGTCATACTCGGCAAAGATCGGCAACATGTTGACCGCATTCTGGATCTTGACCAGCTCGGCGGTTCGGATGTCCTCGTCCGACGCCGACACCGCCACCATTACCGCCACGAGGCAGTCCTGCGGGGTCAGCAACTGGATGGTCTCTTCTGTCATCTGGAGCGTCCTTTGTCTGTCGTCCGTGCGGGAACCATATGGACCCGCCGCGCCGCGTTCAACGACGAAACCCGCCGCCGGAGGATTTCCGCGTGCCAAGGGCAGCGACGCCTCAGCCGGCCACCGGGATCGGTAATTGCAGAGCCAAGCCTTTCGTTATGGCCCAGGGCCGTAAGGCAAAGCCGCACGGCCCGCGCCTGACCTTCCCCTAGGGAAGGCGCTTTGCACCTTCCCAAGGTCAAGCACGGGCCTGATGTTTGCAGATGTTATCAGTATTCCTCATAACCATCTTCAAACGGAAAGTCAGGATGGTACAGCAAAGCACCAAAACTGCCGGTACTACCTCTCACTAGACCGTGCTTTAGCATAATTCTCGAAAAGGAATAGGTAGCGAACCCAATGTGTCTGCTAACATAGCTTGTATATGCTGAAAACTGCTCCAGACTGTAGCCGAAGCGTTCCCAGTCACCTGGTAAAAGTACTTGCTCCATAAGACGATGTATAAAGTCGTTGCGAAGATCGACGATAGCATTCAAATAAGTAATGTCGCGCCCTTCGATCCCACTCTTCCTTATAGCTTTCATTAGGATGCCGAGAGGGGCACGCCGAATGGAACCGTTTCTAGAAGCGAATAGCTCGACTGCATCAGCTTCATCTAAATCAAGCTTCATCGCGATTTCTGTTTTCGAAATTGAGATGGTCGTTGCGACCGAATCTTCAAAAACGGAAATCGCGCTGAAGGCCCGACCCAGATTTGCCATGGCGATGAGGTTATCGAGGGATTGACTGTCATGGCTAACTGAATTCAACAGTTCGCTCCGACTATCAAATCCCCCGAAGTTCATAAAATTACCGCACGAACTTTTTGTGCTTCAGGCGCTTGGGCTCCAATGCGTCCGGGCCCAGACGGCGTTTCTTGTCTTCCTCATAGTCCTCGAAGTTGCCCTCGAACCACTCCACATGCGCGTCGCCTTCAAAGGCGAGGATGTGGGTACAGATCCGGTCGAGGAAGAAACGGTCGTGCGAGATCACCACCGCGCAGCCCGCAAAATCGACCAGCGCATCCTCAAGCGCGCGCAGGGTCTCGACGTCGAGGTCGTTGGTCGGCTCGTCGAGCAGCAAGACGTTGCCGCCTTCCTTCAGAAGGCGCGCCATGTGGACGCGGTTGCGCTCACCACCGGACAGGAGGTTCAGCTTCTTCTGCTGGTCGCCGCCCTTGAAGTTGAACGAGGAACAATAGGCGCGCGAATTGACCTGCGCATCGCCCAGCTCAATGATCTCGGCGCCGCCGGAAATCGCTTCCCAGACCGTGTCATTGTCGTTGAGGTCATCACGGGACTGGTCAACATAAGAGAGCTTCACCGTGTCGCCATAGGTGACGGAGCCCTCATCGGGCTGTTCCTGGCCGGTGAGCATCCGGAACAGCGTCGATTTACCGGCGCCGTTGGGGCCGATCACGCCGACGATGCCACCTGGCGGCAGCGAGAAGGACAGCCCTTCGACCAGCTGCTTGTCGCCGTAGTGTTTGGCGAGGTTTTCGACCTCGATCACCTTGCCGCCAAGGCGCGGGCCATTGGGGATGACGATCTGGGCGCGGCCGACCTTTTCCCGCTCAGAGGTGCTGGCCATCTCGTTATAGGCGGCGATACGGGCCTTGGATTTGGCCTGACGGGCCTTTTGACCCTGACGCATCCATTCGAGTTCGCGTTCCAGCGTTTTCTGCTTGGCCTTGTCCTCGCGGGCTTCCTGCTCCAGACGTTTGGCCTTTTGCTCCAGCCAGCTGGAATAGTTGCCCTCGTAGGGAATGCCGCGCCCCCGGTCGAGCTCCAAAATCCAGCCGGTGATATCGTCGAGGAAATAGCGGTCGTGGGTGACGCAGAGGATGGTGCCCTTGTAGTCGATCAGGTGCTGTTGCAGCCAGGCGATGGTTTCTGCGTCCAGGTGGTTGGTCGGTTCGTCGAGCAGCAGCATGTCGGGCGCTTCAAGCAGCAGTTTGCACAGCGCCACACGGCGTTTTTCACCGCCCGAAAGATCCTTGATCGCCGCATCATCCGGCGGGCAGCGCAGCGCCTCCATGGAGACGTCGACCTGACTGTCGAGATCCCAGAGGTTCTCGGAATCGATGGCGTCTTGCAGCGCGGTCATCTCTTCCATCAGCTCGTCGGAGTAGTTTTCCGCCATTTCCACCGCGATCTGGTTGAAGCGGTCGACCTTGGCCTTTTTCTCGGCCACGCCCAGCATCACGTTTTCACGCACGCTGAGGCTCTCGTCGAGCTGCGGCTCCTGCGGCAGGTAGCCAACCTTGGCGCCCTCGGCCGCCCAGGCCTCGCCGGTGAAGTCCTTGTCGAGGCCGGCCATGATCTTCATCAGGGTCGATTTACCGGCGCCGTTGACGCCGACGACACCGATTTTCACGCCGGGCAGGAAGGACAGATGGATGTTCTCAAAGCATTTCTTGCCACCCGGGTAAGTCTTGGAGACGCCCTGCATGTGGTAAACGTACTGGTAGGAGGCCATGGGATTGCTCCGTCATTAGGGGAATGAGGTTGGCAGAGGTGATAACCTGTGCGCCGGTCAGGAGCAATCGCTGCCATTCGATCACCACCGGTCATTCTCCGCCGGTTTCGTCAGCATCCACAACCTAAGGTTTACCTGCCGCAAAAACTTCCATATTCTGACCATAATCCTCTGCCAATAATTCCCTGGGGAGAGACTCGGATCATCCCCGAGGGGATGACACCAGGAGGTGAACCATGATTGTGGCAGCAGTCTTGATTGCGATCATCACAAGTGGCGTACTGGCCGTGACAGCCGGGCTGGCCTTTGGCGCACCGGTCTGGCTCTGCCTGTTGATCTACATGCTGAGCGGCTGCGTCACCACCCTGCTGGTGACCGGGATCGTTGGTCTGTGCCAGTGGGTGCGCGGCACATCCGCTGCCCCCGAGCCCGAACCGGACGAGGCCGAAGCAGCGCTGGTTCACGTCTAGGCCGGGATATCCGGGGCAAACCGCGCTCCAATCTGCAAAATATTTGCGCTTTGGCGCCGGCGGTAGGTATGTTAAAAATTTATTAAGCCGAAATTGGTAAGGCTTCTGTGCAGCCGAGGAGAAACACTGCAAGACCTTAACCGGATTGCGGTTTTCTCTGTTTCTGGACGCCAGATAGGGAGGACTTCGGTCAGATGGCCTTTTCGGGTTTCTTATTCGGGATGATTGCCGGGCTGGTCACCGCCGGCATTTCCTTTTTTGCGCTTTCCCTTCCGCTGTGGACTTGCCTCCTGATCTATTCCGGGGCGGGGGCCTTCGGGACCCTCAGCGTGATCTGCATTGGCTATGTGCTGCAGGATCACCGATCAGACTGCTCTCCCGCGGAAGACCAGAGAACCGTCGTCGGCTAGGCCGCACCACACCCGCCGCGGGCAGCGCAAAACGCGGCGATCTGGGCGCGGCGCGCATGCGGTCGCGCGCCAGTGTTGCACGCCCGACAGGGGCCGCAACATCAGCCATCTACGCCGTTGTCGGACGCGTTGATCCGCCGGATCAAGTCCAGCACCTTGGGCCCGAGTGCCGCAACGTTGAGCGCCACCCCGCGCGCGTTTGGATGAATACCGTCGGCTTGCAGGAACTCAGCGATGCGGGAGGGATCCCCGTCCGTTTCTGACATGATGCCGGCAAAAGCCGACGGATGCAGCACAACGTCATGCGCGGCGGCCAGCTCCGGATAGATGCGATCAAAGTCCTCTTTGTAGTCTGCGCCATAATTCCCGGGGGCCTGCATCCCGATCAGCAGGACCTCTGCCCCGGCAGACCGTGACGCCGTGATGATCTGCGCCAGGTTGGCGCGGGTCTCCTGCGGTGGCAGCCCCCGCAACAGGTCATTGCCCCCCAGAAGCACGATCACCCCATCCGGGTCATCCGCCAGCGACCAGTCGATGCGCGCGGCTCCGCCGGTTGTGGTGTCGCCGGACACGCCGGCATTGCTCACGCTCACCGCATGCCCCTGATCGCGCAGCCACGCTTCGAGCTGCGGCACAAAACCATCCTCCTGCGCCAGCCCGTATCCCTGCACAAGACTGTCGCCAAAGGCGGTCAGCCGGATCGGCTCTGCCCAGGCGAATTGCGTCAAAGCCAGGATCGTGGCGAAACTCGCTGCAATTTGCCCTAGAAACTTGCGCATGGCCTCAGACACTCCATATCCATTTGAGATCAAAAAGACAGGTAGCCCCGAATGAGCAACGACGCCCGCCCCGTTCTTACGCTGCAAGATGTGCATTTGTCGCTCAATGGCAATACCGGCCCGGTGCGTATCCTCGAAGAGATCACTCTGGATGTGGAGGCGGGCGAGACGTTGGCGCTGGTGGGGCCATCGGGGTCCGGGAAGTCCTCGCTCCTGATGGTGATGGGTGGGCTGGAGCAGGCCACCGGCGGCAGCGTGCGCGCCATGGGCGAGGATCTGACTCAGCTGAGTGAGGACGCCCTGGCCCGGTTCCGCCGCGCCCATATGGGGGTGGTGTTTCAGAGCTTTCACCTGATACCGACGATGACGGCGTTGGAAAATGTCGCCACACCGTTGGAACTGGCTGGCGCGCGTGATGCGTTTGACCGCGCCCGCGAGGAACTGAAGGCCGTGGGGCTGGGCCATCGTTGCGATCATATGCCCGCGCAGATGTCCGGCGGCGAACAACAGCGGGTGGCGCTGGCCCGTGCGGTGGTGACGCGGCCCGAGATCCTCCTGGCGGACGAACCCACAGGCAATCTCGATCAGGCCAATGGTGCACAGGTGATGGATCTGCTGTTTGACCTGCGCGACCGGCATGGCTCCACGCTGGTGATGGTGACGCATGCGCCTGAGCTGGCCGAGCGCTGCGACCGTACCGTACATTTGCGCGATGGTCGCATCCTGACAAGCGCCCAGCGTGAGGCGGCGGAATGAGCGCTGAGACAGCGGCTCCGAGCCAGCTTCGACTTGCGTGGCGCTTTGCCCTGCGCGAGTTGCGCGGCGGCCTGCGCGGCTTCCGTCTGTTTCTCGCCTGTCTTGCGCTGGGTGTCGGTGTCATAGCCGCCATCGGCTCCATCCGGGCGTCGATCGAGGCGGGGCTTGCGCGCGAGGGCGCGAGTCTCTTGGGGGGCGATGCGGAACTGACATTCACCTATCGCTTTGCTTCCGAGGATGAATCCGCTTGGATGGACAAGATCGCCCGTGATCGCTCCGAGGTGGTTGAGTTTCGCTCCATGGCCGTGGTGGGGGAAGAACGCGCGCTGACCCAGGTAAAATCGGTGGATACCGCCTACCCTCTGCGCGGTGAGGTCCGCCTGACCTCGGGCCAGCCCCTGCACGCGGCACTGGCTGAGGTCGATGGCCGCCCCGGCGCGGTGATGGAAAAGGTGCTGGCTGACCGGCTGGGCCTGAGCGAGGGCGACGGGTTTCGGCTCGGCACGCAGGAGTTCCGCCTGAGCGGCCTCCTCGCGTGGGAGCCGGATGCCGCCGGGTCCGGGTTTTCCATCGGGCCGCGCACATTGGTGCACACCGACGCCTTGGCGCAATCGGGCCTTTTGGCGCCGGGAACGCTCTATTCCACCAAATACCGCCTGACCCTCCCCCCCGAGGCTGACTTGCAGGCGCTGGAACAGGACGCCCGCGCACGATTTGAGGACAGCGGCATGCGCTGGCGCGATGCCCGCAACGGCGCGCCGGGAATTGCGCGTTTTGTCGAACGTCTGGGCGCGTTTCTGGTGCTGGTCGGCCTCTCTGGTCTGGCGGTCGGGGGCGTCGGGGTCTCAACGGCGGTGCGCGCGTACCTCGCGACCAAAACAGAGACCATCGCCACCCTGCGCACCCTCGGAGCCGAACGGCGGGTGATCTTTCTGACCTATTTTCTGCAAATCGGTGTGCTGTCGCTATGCGGGATTGCCCTCGGGTTGCTGCTCGGCGGACTTGGCCCGCTGGTGCTGGGGCCATTGATCGCGGCGCAACTGCCCTTTCCGGCGGTGTTCTCGGTCTATCCCGGCGCGCTGACGGAATCGGCCCTTTACGGTGTTTTGACCGCATTGCTGTTCACCCTCTGGCCCCTTGCGCGGGCGGAACGCATCCGGGCGGCGGCGCTCTACCGGGATGCGGTGGGCGGGACACTCCATTGGCCCGCGCCACGGTACATCCTCGCGACACTTGCGACGCTGGGCCTGCTGATCGCGGCTGCGGCGTTTTTTAGTGGCTCTCCCCGGCTGGCGCTCTGGACTGCGGGCGGGTTGATCGGCGCGCTCATCGTGCTGCTGATTGCCGGGGCCGCCATCGGCGCGCTGGCGCGGATGGGCAACCGGGTGGCACGGGGGCGACCGGCCCTGCGCTGGGCGCTGGCGTCCATCTCTTCGACCCGCGAGGGCGCAATGCCGGCGGTTCTGGCGCTGGGGCTTGGCCTCACGGTGCTGGCCGCGATTGGCCAGATCGACGGCAACATGCGCCGCGCCATTGCGGGCAACCTGCCGGATGTCGCGCCCTCCTATTTCTTTGTCGATATTCAACGCGACCAGATGCCCGCCTTTCTGGAGCGCGTCGAGGGGGACCCACAGGTCAGCAAGGTCGACAATGCGCCGATGCTGCGCGGCATCATCACCCGTATCAATGACCGCCCGGCCAAGGAGGTCGCGGGCGATCATTGGGTGATCCGGGGGG
Organism: Epibacterium sp. MM17-32; assembly: GCF_022348205.1. Lineage (NCBI taxonomy): Bacteria > Pseudomonadati > Pseudomonadota > Alphaproteobacteria > Rhodobacterales > Roseobacteraceae > Epibacterium > Epibacterium sp. MM17-32. The sequence continues at coordinate 66,677 of NZ_JAKRFC010000009.1, forward strand.
ATCGCGGCGTGACCTATGCGGCTGCCAAACCCGCAAGCACCAAAGTGACCGCAGGCACATGGTGGCCCGAGGATTACAATGGGGAGCCGCAGATCTCCTTTGCCGCCGAAGAGGCGGAGGAAATGGGCCTGAAGCTCGGCGATAGCATGACCATCAATGTGTTGGGCCGCGACATCACCGGCACCATCACCAGCTTCCGCGAGGTGGATTTTTCCAACGCGGGCATGGGGTTTGTGCTGACCATGAACGAGGCCGCCTTGCGCGGCGCGCCGCATAGTTATATCGCCAGCGTCTATGCCGAAGAGGAGGCCGAGGCGGCAATCCTGCGCGACGTGGCCCGCGCCATGCCCAATATCACCGCAATCCGGGTGCGCGACGCGATCAACCGCGTGTCCGAAATCCTCGGCCAGCTGGCCACCGCCACCGCCTATGGCGCGGCGGCGACCTTGTTCACCGGGTTTCTGGTTCTGTTGGGCACGGCGGCCGCGGCGGAACCTGCGCGGCGCTACGAGGCGGCACTCTTGAAAACGCTTGGCGCGCCGCGCGGTCAGATCCTGCGCAGCTTTGCGCTGCGCTCGGCCCTGCTGGGCGCGGCGGCGGGGAGTGTGGCGCTGTTGGCGGGCATCCTTGGCGCATGGTCGGTGAGCCATTTTGTACTGGAGACCGACTATGTGGTGATCTGGCCCAATGCGCTTGGGGTGATCGGCGGCGGCATATTAGTAACGCTCTTTGCCGGGCTGGCCTATGCGCTGCGCCCGCTGGCCGCCCGGCCCGCCCGGGTGCTGCGCGCGCGCGACTAGGGGCGCAGCCCTCTAGGCGTGCGCGGCCACCGCTGGCCCTGGACAGGACACAGGTGTCAGAATGCGTTGCAGATCAAAGTTATCGCAGGTCAGGCTTTCCAATGTGACCCCGTCGAGCGCGCCGTAAAAGGCCTCCCCCGCGCGGGTGAGCGCATCGCGCAACCGGCAGGCATCGACCAGCGGGCAGGTGTTGTCGACATCGGCAAAGCACTCCACCATCGGCAGACCGCCCTCGACCTGCCGGAACACATCGCCAATGCAGATGTCGGTGGCGGAGCGGCTGAGCGCAAGCCCGCCATTGCGCCCGCGCTGAGTGTTCAGAAACCCAAGCTGGCTCAGCTGGTTGACCACCTGCGCCAGATGGTTCTCCGAGATGTTGCAGCGCTCCGCGATTTCGGATTTTGTAACCAGGCGCCCCTCATTGAGGGCGCAGTACATCAGCAGACGGACCGCGATATTGGTTCTCTTTGTGATACGCATGACAGGGGCCCTCTCCCATTGGGGATGATGGCCCACTGTTGCAAATCAGGACAAAAAGCGGTTTGACATACATCAAAGCTCGCTCAGAAAACGACAAGGCCCCATGACCCCGCATTTCTTCGGCTTCGGCAGCCTCGTGAACACCGCCACCCACATCTACGGCAACACCCGTCCCGCCCGGCTGGAGGGCTGGCGCCGCACCTGGGTGCAGACCCCGGACCGCCCATTGGCCTTTCTCAGCGTCCGCCCGGCGGCGGGTCACGTGATCGAAGGGTTGCTGGCTGCCGTGCCGAATGGCGACTGGGCCGCGCTCGACGAGCGGGAAACCGGCTACGTGCGGGTGGATGTGTCGGCCCAGGTGGCCCATGACATGATGCCCGCACCGCAGATCTCGCTCTATCAGGTGCCGGAGGACACGCAGGACAACACCGCCGGTCAGGCCATCCTGCTCAGCTATCTGGATGTGGTGCTGCGGGGCTATACGCAAGTCTTTGGCGAAGGCGGCGCGCGCGCCTTCATGGCGACGACCGATGGCTGGGACACGCCGATCCTCGATGACCGCGCCACCCCGCGCTATCCGCGCCACCAGGAGATGTCCCCCGCAGAGCAGGCGTTTCACGACGGGCTGATTGCAGATGCAGGCGCACGGATCATGGCGGGCAGCGCATGATCTCGCGCAGCCTCCTGCTGCTGCGGCGCATCACGCGCCAGCTGTGGTTCCGGGTGGTTGCGATTTCGCTGTTCTCTCTGCTGGCACTGGCCCTGGCTCCGCTGCTGGCCCCTGTGCTGCCGCAAGAATGGGAAGACCGCTTTGGCCGCGAAGCGGTGCTGCCGGTGCTGACGATCCTGGCCTCCGGCATGCTGGCGGTGACGACGTTTTCGCTGAACGTCATGGTCAGCGCCTATCGCACCGCCTCCTCCATGGCGACGCCGCGGGTTTACCGGCTGCTGCTGGAAGACACAGTCACCCAGAGCGTGCTGGCGACCTTTACCGGCGGCTTTGTCTATTCCTTAAGCGCGATCATCCTGTTTCGGGCGAAGATCTATCCGCCGGGCGCTGCCTTTGTGGTGTTTGTGATGACGGTGCTGGTGGTGGTGCTGATCGTGATCGCCATTCTGCGCTGGATCGATCACCTGTCGGATCTGGGCAGCATGGATCACACGCTGCGCCTGATCGAGACCCGCACCCGCACCAGTCTTCGGGCCCGCAAGGACACGCCCTGTCTTGGCGGCTGTTGTGGCAAGACCGAGCCGCCGTCAGATGCACGTCCCATTGCCGCCGCCCGAAGCGGCTTTGTGCGCTTTGTCGACATGGCTGCGCTGAACACACGGGCCGAGGAGGCGGGCGTCACGCTCTACCTGACCCGCCTGCCCGGCGAATTTGTCTTGCGCGGTCGCCCCGTCGCGGTGGCTGAGGGGGCGGATGACGCCTTTTGTGACGCCGCAAGCGGCCTCATAGACATCGGCGATGTCCGCAGTTTCGAACAGGACCCGACCTTTGGCCTGACCCTGCTGGCCGAAACCGCACAGCGCGCCCTGTCGCCGGGGATCAACGACCCCGGCACCGCGATCGAAGTCATGGGCCGCATCGAACGCCTGTTGTGGGAAACCCTGCCCGAAGACACCGAAACCGCCAAGGCGGACGCGAGGTTTCCGCAGATCCACCTGCCGCCGGTCACCGCCGCATCACTGCTGAAAGCGAGCTTTCCGCCCATCGCCCGCTGTGCCGAGGATGCTGCACCGGAGGTCATGGACTGGATGGAATCCGCCCTCAAGACGCTGGAGCATCACCCCAATGACGCGATGACCCGGGCCGCCGGTGAGATGCGCCGCGGCTATTTCGGCGCGGCATAGCCCATAAAAAACGGGCAGAGCCTGTGCCCTGCCCGGTCTTATCCGTCGGTGTTTCCCGGCTCAGTCGCGCGCGCGCACGGTCTGCATCAAGGCCAGCAGAGCCGACATGTCGGGGCCGCGTTCCATGCCGGTTACGGCCTTGCGCAGCGGCATGAACAGACTTTTGCCCTTGCGGCCGGTCTTTTCCTTCACGGCGGCGGTCCATTTGCCCCAGCTTTCGGAATCATAGGGGCCTTCGGGCAGCAGGGTCATCGCCTCGGCGATAAATTCCTTGTCCTCGTCGGCAATCAACGGCTCCGCCCCGTCGCGGCACAGGATCCACCAGCCCTCAAGATCCTTGAGCGTGGTGATGTTTTCCTTTGCGACCGCCCAGAAGGCCTCCTGCTTGTCCGCTGGCACCCCGATGGCATCCAGCTCTGCCTTGACGGTCTCCACCGGCAGGGTTTGCAGGTAGCGCGCGGTCAGCGGGTAGAGGTCTTCGGCGTCGAACTTGGTCGGAGCAGAGCCGAACCGGTTGATGTCAAAGCCCTCGATCAGCTCTGCCATATCGGTACGCAATTCCACCGGATCAGACGACCCCAGACGCGCCATCAGCGACAGAAGCGCCATCGGCTTCACGCCCGCCTCACGCAGATCGCGCAGCGCCAGCGTGCCGAGGCGTTTCGAAAGCGCCTCCCCTTGCGGTCCGGTCAGGAGCGAGTGGTGCGCAAATTCCGGGTGACCAAAGCCAAGGGCCCCCATGATCTGGATCTGGGTCGCGGTATTGGTCACATGGTCAGAGCCGCGCACCACATGGGTGACGCCCATGTCGGTGTCATCCACCACCGAGGCGATGGTATAGAGCACCTGCCCGTCACCGCGGATCAGCACCGGGTCCGAGACAGACGCCGCATCAATGGAGATATCGCCAAGAATGCCGTCGGTCCATTCGATGCGCTCGTGGTCGAGCTTGAAGCGCCACACACCATTGCCACGCTCGGCGCGCAGGGCGTCCTTTTCCGCATCCGACAGCGCCAGTGCGGCGCGGTCATAGACCGGCGGCTTGCCCATGTTGAGCTGTTTCTTGCGCTTGAGGTCGAGTTCGGTCGGGGTCTCGAAGGCCTCGTAGAACCGGTTGATCTCGCGCAGCTTGTCGGCGGCCTCAGCATAACGGTCGAGCCGCTCGGACTGGCGTTCGACCTTGTCCCAGGTGAGGCCGAGCCATTCGAGATCCTGCTTGATCGCGTCGACGTATTCTTCTTTCGAGCGTTCGGGATCGGTGTCATCGATGCGCAGGATGAAGGTGCCGCCAGCCTTGCGGGCGATCAGATAGTTCATCAAGGCGGTGCGCAGGTTGCCCACGTGGATATAGCCGGTGGGCGACGGCGCAAAACGGGTGGTGGTCATCGCATATCTCCTGTTGGGGTTGCTCTGTCACAGGCGCGCGGAATTGTCCAGTTTTCGCGTCTCTCTCGCCGCCAAGAGCGCCCCTGCCGGGGCGCGGCCTCCGGCGGGGATATTTGGGAGAAGTTGAAGGCGGTGTGGTGCTCCCACGCATTCGTGATCGGGCTTCAGGGGACTTTGCGGGCTGGCGCGCTAGGCTTGGATCATATCAATCAACAGGGAGACCAAGAGGATGACAGTAAAGCTATCCCGCCGTGCCGCGCTGGCCGGTGCCGCCGCCGCCCCGATTGCCGCCAGTGTTGCTGCGCCCGTGAAGGCCGCTGGCGAAGGGGGTGCCATGAAACCCTTGCATGCCCGCGCCTTCAAGGTTGGCGATTATACCGTGCACAGCCTGCTTGCGGGCAGCACCGGGCGCGATGGGGTGAAAGATATCTTTGGCGGCGGGGCCTCGGATGAAGCGTTTGCAGAGGTCGCTCAGGAGAATTTCATCTCCGACATCAGCGCGCAGTTCTATTTCACCCCGACGCTGGTCGATACAGGGTCAGAGAAAATCCTGTTTGATACCGGCCTCAACGCGGGCGGCATTACCTCGGCGCTGGCGGATGCGGGTGTGACACCTGACGAGATCGATGTGGTGGTGCTGACTCATATGCATGGCGACCACATCGGCGGCATGACGGATGACAGCGGCGCGGCCACTTTTGCCAATGCGCGCTATGTGACGGCGGCGGCGGAATACGACCACTGGACCGGGTTGCCCGAGGACAATGGCGGCGCGGATCGGGTGCGGGCCAAGGTTGCGCCGCAGGCCGAGAAGATGAGTTTTATCGAGGATGGCGGCGCGGTGGCCTCGGGCGTGACCGGCATGGCGGCCTTTGGGCATACGCCGGGGCATATGGTCTACATGATCGAGAGCGGCGGGCAGCAACTGCTGCTGACGGCGGATCTGGCCAATCACTATGTGTTCCCCTTTGCCCATCCCGAATGGCAGACCAGCTTTGACACCGACAAGGATGCGGCCTCGGCAACGCGGCGGCGGGTGCTTTCGATGCTGGCGGACAGTCGCACGCCGATGATCGGCTACCATATGCCGTTCCCGGCTGCGGGCTATGTGGAGACGCGGGGCGACGGGTTCAGGTTTGTGCCGGTCAGCTATCAGATGATGGGGTAAGACCCGAAGCGGCTGAGACGGAAGGGGCGCGGGTCCACAATGGGCGCGTCCCCCGTCACCAGATCCGCAGTGAGCCGCCCGGCACCGGGACCAAGGCCGAAGCCGTGCCCGCTGTAGCCCGTGGAGACAAACAGGCCGGGGCGGGCCTGCACCTCGGAGATCACCGGAATTTCATCCGGGGTCACATCAATCAGGCCCCCCCAGCTTTGGGTGACATCGGCCTTTTCCAGCGCCGGGAAGGCATCGCGCACCGCCGCAAGCCCACGGCGCAGGGCCTTTTGCGAGGGCTGCGGATCAAGCACGCGGGTTTCCTCAAACGGGGTGCGATCCTGCCCGGTCCAGGGGCGGGCCTCGCGGGTCTCGATGCCCCAGCGGTTGGACAGGCGGAACCGCAGGGCGGTGACATCCTGCAGAAAGGCCGGAATGAAGCGGTGACCGATGCGGAACGTGTCGGGCACGATGTCAAAGGTGTTCTCGCCGCCCGAGGCAACGGTGTAGCCGCCATCGGCGCGTTTGCGCAGCCCAAAGCCCGCCGCCCAAAGCGCGGTTTCAGGGACACCTTCGACCGGCGACAGCCGCATCACGGAATTGAGCACCTTGAGTTGCGGCAGGAAGATGCCCTCGTTGCGCAGGAACAGACGCGACCAGGCCCCGCCCGCAACCACCACGGCCGTTGCGGTGACGCGGCCCTTCTCGGTCAGCACGCCACGGATGCGCCCGGCTTCCACGTCCAGCCGGCGCACGGCACAGCCGGTGACCACCACGGCGCCCTTGTCGCGCGCAGCAGAGGCAATCGCATGCGTCGCCATCTGCGGTTCGGCGCAGCCGTCCTGCGGCGTGTGAAAGCCCGCGCGCAACCGATGGCCATAACCCGGTGTCAGCGCCTCCAACGCATCGCCGCGCAGCATATGCCCTTCGCCGCCGATCGCCTTCAGATGTTCCGCCCAGGCCAGCAACTCCGCCTCGCGCTTGCGGCTGCCTGCGGTGAACATGATGCCGCATTTGGTATAGCCCGTGGCGTAGCCGGTGCGTTCGTCCAGCCCTTCCCAGATGCGCTGGGAATGGGTCATCAGCGCCATTTCGCGAGGGTCGCGCTGCGACATGCGCACCCAGCCCCAATTGCGCGAGCTTTGTTCGCCCGCGATCTGGCCCTTTTCGCACAACAGCACCGAATGGCCCCGTTCGGCCAGTTCCAGCGCCGTGGACGCACCTACGATGCCACCGCCGATCACGACGACATCAACCGCGTTTGGCAGCGCGCGGTCCGAATTGAAATGAGGCAGCTGAGGTCCGGGCATGGGGCAGTTCTAGTCCGTGGGCAAAGAGCGGGTCCAGCCGCGCATGAGGCACTTGGGACCAGTTCCTGCGGCCTGTGTTCTTCCGGCCTCAATCAGGGCCGGAACCCTCCTGTTTCAGAACGATGCCGCCGCGTTTTTCAGTTCGGGTCACGCCAGCGATTGACAATCGGGTAGCGCCGATCAAGCCAGAAGGCGCGTTTGGTCAGGCGGGCACCGGGTGCGGACTGAAAGCGTTTGTATTCGCTGATATAAAGCAGGTGCTCGACCCGTTTTGCCACGTCGCGATCAAAGCCCGCGGCGACGCAATCCGCGATCGATCCGTCCTGATCCACAAGAATATCGAGAATCGCATCAAGCTCGGGATAGTCCGGCAGGGAATCGCTGTCCTTCTGGTCTTCGCGCAACTCGGCTGAGGGGGGCTTGTCGATGACGTTGGGGCGGATCACCTCGCCCTCCGGCCCCATCATCCAGTCGCGGTGATTGGCGTTGCGCCAGCGGCAGGTTTCAAAGACCCGTGTCTTGTAGAGATCCTTGATCGGGTTATAGCCACCGTTCATATCGCCGTAGATGGTGGCGTAGCCCACCGCGACCTCGGATTTATTGCCGGTGGTCAGCAGCATCTCGCCAAATTTGTTGGACATCGCCATCAACAACAGACCGCGCAGGCGGGACTGGATGTTTTCTTCGGTGAGGTCCGCGTCACGCCCGGCAAAGAGCGGTGCAAGCGTGTTGGTGATCGCTTCGCGCCCCTCGGAAATCGGCACATAGTCGTAGTGCACGCCCAGCGCCTTGGCGACTGCCTCGGCATCCTCCAGCGAGTCCCTGGAGGTATATTCCGAGGGCAGCATGACACAGCGCACGTTCTCCGCGCCCAGCGCATCGACCGCGATGGCGGCCACGATGGCAGAGTCCACACCGCCCGAGAGGCCCAGCAGCGCTTTCTTGAACCCGGTCTTGCCCATGTAATCGCGCAAGGACAGCACCATGGTGCGATAGTCCTGCTCCCACGCGTCCGGCAGATGCGCCTTCTCGCCCTCCTTGATGCGCCAGCCATCGGCGGTGCGCTCCAGATCGAGCTGCGCGATGCATTCGTCAAAGACCGGCATCTGAACCGCCAATGCGCCATGCGGATTGAGCGCAAATGTCCCACCGTCAAAGACCTGATCGTCCTGACCGCCCACCATGTTGAGGTAGATCACCGGCAGGCCGGTCTCGACCGCGCGGGCCACCATGTGGTTGTAGCGGGTTTCCATCTTGCCGCGATAATAGGGCGAACCATTGGGGATCAGCAGGAACTCGGCACCGGTTTCTTCCAGCGTCTCGGCGACATCCTCATGCCAGCCGTCCTCGCAGATCGGGCTGCCGATACGGGTGTTGCCAACGGAGTATGGCCCGCCCAACGGCCCGGCATCAAAAATCCGCACCTCGTCAAACACCGTTTCATTCGGCAGGTGGTGTTTCAGGCATTTGGACGCGATCTTGCCGCCCTTGAGGATCAGATAAGCGTTATACAGCTTGCCCCCTTCGACCCAGGGGCTGCCGATCGCCAGCGCCGGACCCTCTGCCGTGGCCGCGGCCAGTGTCTCGACCTCGGCAATCGCGGCCTGATGAAAGGCCGGTTTCATCACCAGATCCTGCGTATTGTAGCCGGTGATGAACATCTCCGGCAGCGCCACCAGGTCAGCCCCGGCGTCGCGCCCCGTCTGCCAGGCGTCCAGCGCCTTGGCGGCATTGCCGGCCAGATCCCCCACCGTCGGGTTCAATTGCGCAAGCGTGATGCGAAACCTGTCAGCCATCGTCCGGGTCCTTGAATGCATATCCTCCCCCGCCATGTATCAGATCCCCGCCGAAGGAAAAGACCAATGGGGCAAAACCGTTGCGACATCATCCCCGCTGGCATAAGTTCCGGGCAAGCACCCCATGACAGGCAGCTCTCGCAATTCACTGAGGCAACTGAGGTTTCCATGACCCGCATCGGCTCCACTATCGTATTGACCTCCCTGCTTGCGCTGGCGACGGCGGGCGCGCCCCTCCCCGGCTTCGCGCAGGAGGATCAGGTTCTGACCACCCAGGACGAGATCGGCGGCGTCTATGAAGGCGAGTTCAAGGGCGGGCTGCAACATGGTCAGGGCACCTACACGCTGCCGAACGGGTACGAATACAGCGGCCAATGGGTCGAAGGCGAGATCCGCGGCCAGGGGGTTGCGCGCTTTCCCAACGGGTCCGTCTACGAGGGCGAATTCGCCAAGGGCAAACCCGAAGGCATCGGCAAGATCACCTTTGCCGACGGCGGCACCTACGAGGGTGAATGGCAAGATGGGGTCATCAATGGCCATGGCGTCGCCGTCTATGCCAATGGCGTGCGCTACGAGGGCGATTTCGTCAATGCGCAGCACCATGGCCGCGGCACCATGCAGAACCCCGGTGGCTATACCTACGAGGGCGATTGGGTCGAGGGCCGCAAGGAAGGTCTGGGCAAGATCACCTACCCCAACGGCGCCACCTACCAGGGCGGCGTCAAGGACGGCAAACTCGACGGTCTCGGCACGCTGGTGATGCCCGACGGTCTCAAATACGACGGCGAATGGGCCGACGACCAGATGAACGGCAACGGCACGCTGACCCAGCCCAACGGCGACGTCTACGAAGGTCCGCTGGTGAACGGGCGCCGGGTGGGCAAGGGCAAGCTGACCTATGCCAACGGCGATGTCTACGAGGGCATGTTCGAAGACGATCTGCGCCAGGGCGAAGGCACGTTCACCGGCACCGATGGCTATGTCTACACCGGCCTGTGGCAGGCCGGCCAGATCGAGGGCACCGGCAAGGTCACCTACCCGGATGGATCGGTCTACGAGGGCGAATTCCGCGATGACCTGGCCCATGGCACCGGCAAAATCACCTATCCCGACGGCTCCACCTACGAGGGCGAATGGGTGGCCGGCGTGATCGAGGGCGACGGGCTGGCGACTTACCCCAATGGCGTCACCTACGAGGGCAGCTTCAAGAACGCCAAGAACGATGGCCAGGGCACCATGACCTACCCCGACGGCTATCGCTATGAGGGCGGCTGGAAGGACGGTCTGCGCCATGGGGAGGCCACGGTCACCTATGCGGATGGATCGGTCTACGAAGGGCAATTCGAGAACGGTCAGCGCCATGGCACCGGCAAGATCACCATGGTCGATGGCTTCAGCTATGAAGGCGACTGGGTCGACGGCAAGATCAGCGGTGAGGGCACGGCCACCTATGCCAATGGCGATGTCTACGAGGGCAGCTTTGTGAACTCCAAACGGCAGGGGCCGGGCACCATGCGTTACGCCTCCGGGCAGGAGGCTTCGGGCACATGGGACAATGGCGCGTTGACAACCCCGGCTGAGGACGCGGCCGAGGACGACGGCAACTAACCCGCCAGATGGCCACGCTCCTCTATCTTGTGCATGGGCGCGCGCCGCGCCAGCAACAGCAGCTCTCCTACAGCATCCTTTCCGCCCTGAAACAGGGGCTGGAGGGGGTGGAGATCCTGCTGATGTGCGATGAGGCCAATCGCCGCCCGGATCTGCCCGTGCACCATCATATCCTGTCAGCCGATCAAATCGCACAGTGGACGGACGCCGGGCGCACACCTGCCCGCGCACAGCTTCACGCACTCCAACTGGCCCTTTCAGAACGCAACACCCCGGTCTGCTGGGTGGCGACCGACACGGCGTTTACGGCACCGCCCCGGCAGATGACCGAGCGCATCGCGGCCCAGGTGCCGCTGTTCTATGATCGCGACGGTTGGCTGGCGGGACGTCCGGAATGGGCGCCCATCATTGACGCCTGCAAAGGCACCGCGCTCGAAGACCAGATCCAGACCGGTACAGAGGTGCTCGACACAGGCATTCTGGGCCTGACAGAGGCCGAAAACGATATCATAAATCAATCATTGAAGCCGCATGAAGCACTGAATACCAATCCAAAAGTATCAAATATGGAACAAATCCGCCTTGGCGCGCTCCTTGCGCAAACTGCGCGTGAAGTGCGCTTTGGCAACGATACGGTCAGCCGGTATTCGACCTATATGCGCCATGTGTATCACGGGCGTTTTGACGCGATGTTCCCGCCCGGCGCACCCGTGAACACCGCGCTTGCGGAGCGCCTTCCCGTGATAACAGAGCCGCCCAAGCCGTTGCATTTGCGCCTGAAAGCCAAGGCCTACGCGCTGCGCCACGGGTTCCGGCGCGGCACCGAGTTTGGCTATCTCGCCTATCTCTGCGCCTTTGCCGCCCCAACGCCGGAGGGGCGCAACGTCTGGGCCAATATCGCGCTTGATATGATCGAACGCTCGCCGCGCGTGCCCGACAAGCTGATCAAGGATCTGCCCAGACTGGCACCGGATGCCCTGGCGCTGGCCGAGCTGTCGCCCGAGACAGAAGACAGATGGCGCACGTTCTGGATGAACAAGACCCGCTAAACCTTTTCGCCCGCCTCCAGTTTGGCAAGGAAGGCGTCGGCCTCCTGCAAGATCACATCCCGCTTGTCAGCATCCATCCGATCCCATGTGCGGTACATATTGCTCATGCGCGGATTGCCCTCGAACCGATCCCGGTGACGGTTCAGAAAATGCCAGTAAAGCAAGTTGAACGGACAGGCCCCCTCGCCCGTTTTCTGCTTCACCTTATAGGCGCAACTGGCGCAATAGTTGGACATTCTGTCGATATAGGCGCCGCTGGACACATAGGGTTTGGAGGCAATGATCCCGCCATCGGCAAACTGGCTCATGCCGACCGTATTGGGGGCCTCCACCCATTCAAACGCATCCGCGTAGACCGCCAGATACCAGTCGTGCACCTCGGCGGGATCGACCCCGGCCAGCAATGCAAAATTGCCGGTCACCATCAACCGCTGGATATGGTGGGCATAGGCCTCTTCCTGGGTTTGCCGCACCACTTGCGACAGGCAGTGCATCTCGGTTTCCGCCCCCCAATAGAGCGGCGGCAAGGCGCGCGTCTGACCCAGCGCGTTGCGACTGGGGTAATCCTCGCCCTCGATGAAATAGATGCCGCGGACAAATTCGCGCCAGCCCAGGATCTGGCGAATGAACCCCTCCACCGCGTTGAGCGGCGCGCGCCCCGCCTGCCATTCTGCCTCTGCGGCCTCACAGACCTCCAGCGGTGACAGCAGGCCGATGTTCAGATAGGGCGACAGGATCGAATGATAGAGCCAGCGCTCATCCGTCATCATCGCGTCCTGAAAATCACCAAACTGCGGCAGGGCATGGGTGATGAAATGCGCCAGCGCCTCCAGCGCCTGATCGCGGGTGGTGGCAAACCAGAACGGACGCAAATCGCCAAAATGGGTGCCAAATCGTGCCTCGACCAGATCCAGCACCTCATTGACATCGTCATCTGGCTCAAACCGGGGCGGGCCGGCATGGTCGATCTCCTTTGGTGGCGCTTTGCGGTTCTCGGAATCATAGTTCCACTTGCCGCCCGCCGGGTCGTCCCCCTCCATCAACAGGCCGGTTTTCTTGCGCATCAGCCGATAGAAATACTCCATCCGGAGCTGCTTTTTTCCCGCTGCCCAGTCGGCAAAATCCGCGCGCGTCGCCAGAAAACGGTCATCCGCGTGGAAATGGACCTTGAGAGGGACGTATTTCAGCGCCCGGATCAGCCGCCATTCGCCAGGCGTGGTCGCCAGCACCTCAGAGGCGTCAAATTCCTCGGCCCGTCGCAACAGCTCGCCAACGATGCTGTCAGCGCCCTCCTCATCCAGACGGCGATAGGCCACCTGCCAGCCCTGCGCACGCAAATGGGCCGCAAACTTTCGCATCGCTGCCAGAACCAGAGCGATCTTTTTGGGGTGATGCGGGACATAGGTGCCCTCATCCATCGCTTCGGCCATGACCACCACATCGCGTGCGGGATCAGCCGCCGTCAGCGCTGATAATCCTTCGGACAGCTGGTCGCCCAATACCAATACAAGCCGTGTCATGCCCGGCCTAACTGGCGCGCTGCGTGGAAAATTCCACCCTTTGCTTTCAACTTCTTACAAATATCCACTTCCCAGGGTGGCGCCAAAATCTTCACCGTGCTGCGGCGCAGAGACATTTGCCCCTTTCCATTCGCCGCATGGCCTGTATAACTCGGCCCATGACCACGTGTGCCGATATCCAGATTGCCGACGCTGCGACCCGCGGCGCGCTTTCGCGTGGCCTACTGCTCCTAATCCGCCTCTGAGCGTGCCATCCGGCGCGCCCGCTCAGAGGATGTGCATGCGCGCCATGGATTGGACCCTTCCCCCCGAACAGGACGCCACAGCGCCGCGGGGACCCGAGCAAGAAAGACATCTGACATGACCAGCATTACCGACACCGTGAACCCGCAGGATCGCGTTCTCATTTTCGACACCACCCTGCGTGATGGCGAGCAGAGCCCCGGCGCCACCATGACCCATGATGAGAAGCTCGAAATTGCCGAGCTTCTGGACGATATGGGCGTCGATATTATCGAGGCCGGCTTTCCGATCGCCTCTGAGGGCGATTTCAAGGCCGTGAGCGAGATTGCAGAACGCTCCAAGAACTCCATGATCTGTGGTCTGGCCCGTGCCAACCTCAAGGACATCGACCGCTGTGCCGAGGCCGTGCGCAAGGCCGCCAAGCCGCGCATTCATACGTTTATTGGCACCTCGCCGCTGCACCGCGCGATTCCGAACCTCACCATGGACGAGATGGCCGAGCGCATCCATGAGACCGTGACCCATGCCCGCAACCTCGTGGACAATGTGCAATGGTCGCCGATGGATGCGACCCGCACCGAATGGGATTACCTCTGCCGGGTGATCGAGATCGCCATCAAGGCGGGTGCCACCACCATCAACATCCCCGACACGGTTGGCTACACCGCCCCGCGCGAAAGTGCCGACCTGATCCGCCGCCTGATCGAAACCGTCCCAGGCGCGGATGAGATTGTCTTTGCCACCCACTGCCACAACGACCTTGGCATGGCGACTGCGAACTCGCTTGCGGCCGTCGAGGCGGGCGCGCGCCAGATCGAGTGCACCATCAACGGCCTTGGCGAACGCGCCGGCAATACCGCGCTCGAAGAGGTGGTGATGGCGATGAAGGTGCGCAATGACATCATGCCGTTTGCCACCGGCATCGACACCAAGAAGATCATGCATATCTCGCGCCGTGTCGCCACCGTGTCGGGCTTCAACGTGCAGTTCAACAAGGCCATTGTCGGCAAGAATGCCTTTGCCCATGAGAGCGGCATCCACCAGGATGGCATGCTCAAGAACAAGGAAACCTTTGAGATCATGCGCCCCGAGGACGTGGGTCTTGCCGGGACCTCGCTTCCGCTTGGCAAACATTCGGGCCGCGCGGCGCTGCGCGACAAGCTCACCAACCTCGGCTACGAGGTCGGCGACAACCAGCTCAAGGACTTGTTTGTCCGCTTCAAGGAACTGGCCGACCGCAAGAAAGAGGTCTTTGACGACGACATCATCGCGCTCATGCGCACCAGCGGCGATGAGGACGATCATCTGAAGCTGGTCTCGATGAAGGTGGTTTGCGGCACCGGTGGTCCGGCGGAATCCACCGTCGAGATGGAAGTCGACGGCACCGATGTCACCGAAACCGCCGAGGGCGACGGTCCGGTGGATGCGACCTTCAAGGCGATCCGCAAGATCCATCCGAATTCCGCGCATCTGCAACTCTATCAGGTGCATGCGGTGACCGAGGGGACCGATGCGCAGGCGACGGTGTCCGTGCGCCTCGAAGAGGACGGCGTCATCGCCACCGGTGACAGCGCCAATACCGATACGGTGGTGGCATCTGCCATGGCCTATATCGATGCGCTCAACCGCCTGATCGTGCGCCGCGACAAGATGGGCGAAGGCGCTGACGCGCGCGAGATTTCCTACAAGGACATCGGCTGAAGCTCGTCACACCCGGGATTACGATGAAGGGGCACCAATGGGTGCCCCTTTTTTCTGTGGAAGACGCGGAGGCTATGGGAGACCCGGAGCGGGACAGCGCTTGGTTTTCCGGTGGTTTCGCGGTGGTGGAACCCGGCATTCATGGTTTCTCAAGCTCGAGCGGCCAGTCTTGGTGGCAACACCAAACGAGAGGCTCGCCCATGTCCGCGCTTCAGCCCTGCCATGCCCCCGCAGCGGGCCGGTTCGACATCGCCCGGCACCACGCGCTGATCGATGCCGGCCGCTATGTGACGGCCCTGCGCGCGATCCAGCCGCTGCTGGCCGCCGATCCGGCGAACCCTGCGCTGCTGGAGGCGGCGTCGGATTGTTACTGGCATCTGGAACGCAGGGACCGCTCGGTGCATATCCTGCGCACCCTCCACGAGCACTGGCCGGCCCGGCAATCCGCCGCGCTGCGCTTTGCCGCCCGCCTCGCCACGTTGGGCGCTCAAGACGAGGCGCGCGCCGTCTTTGAGGACATCCTGGCCCGTGACCCTACGTGCAGCGCCGCCGTCCTGGGGCTCTGCGGGCTCCGCCGTCCGGCGCCGGACAGCCCCGAGACGCAGCTGTTGCGCGAGATGAGCACCGATGACAGCCGCCCGGCCGCCGAGCGGGCCGCCCTGCACACCGCCCTGGCCAAAGTGTTGCGCCCCCACGACGCGGAGGCCGCCTTTGTGCATTTCACCACCAGCAACAGCCTGCTGGCAGGCGGCCATGACCCGGACAAGATCGACCGCCGGGTGGCCTCGCAGCGCCGCTGCTATACCGTCCCCGCGCCGCAGCCACCCCATGCCGCGCCAAAGCTGGCGTTTGTGGTTGGCCCGGCGCGATCCGGCACCACATTGCTGGAAACCATGCTGCTGCAACATCCGGAGATTGCCAGCATCGGCGAAAGCCCCGCCTTGCAGACCGCCTTTTATGCCTGCCGCGCGGCCTCGAATGATCCGGCGGCCATCCCGCATGTGCACGACTGGACCGCTGGCGCGTCGGAGGCCCTGATCGACCAGGGGCGCACGACCTTTATGGCTCAGGCTCGGTTGCAGACCCCGCCGCCAGAGCCGGTTGTGCTCGACAAGATGCCGACCGATAGCTTCTATCTCGGATTTGCGCGGATGATCCTGCCCGGGAGCCGCGCGATCTTCATGCTGCGCCACCCGCTGGATGTCGGGCTTTCGATGTTCACCACCCATTTCGCCGAACGCCATCCCTACACCCGACAGCTGGCATGGATCGGCCACATGCTGCGCCGCACTTACGACAGCCTGGAGGACTACATCCCGAAACTGGGGCCGGATCTGCGGCTGCAATCCTATCGGGCGCTGGTGACGCAACCGGAGGCGCAATTGCGCGACATTCTCGACTTTCTGGGCCTGCCCTGGGAGCCGCGTTGCCTGATGCCCGAGGCCAGCGACACGGCGATCCTGACCGCCTCCAGCCTTCAGGTGCGACAGGGGCTCAATACCGACGGCCTTGGCAAATGGCGGCAATACGAGGCGGAGCTTGCGCCGCTGATTGCCGCCCTCGGCGGCTGGGACTGGATCGCGCAGTGGCAAGCCCGCGACGACGCCCTCCAATCGGCCTGAAGCCCGCCCCGGTGGGTCAGAGCGCCGCGAACAGCTGATCGAGCCGCGCCGCCTCCGCCGCAAGCCCGAAGGGCGCGTTGACCACGAACAGCCCCGACCCGATCATGCGATGGCCCTCGCGCGCAGGTGGAAAACGCACCTCATGCGTCAGGGTGCCGGACAGGCCCTGCCCCTCCAGTGCCCGCAGCATGGCACCATGAGAACCATCTGTCAGGATCGGATACCACAGCGCGATGACTCCCACGTTCCATTTGCGGTGCAGCTTGCCGATGATGCCGGGAAGGCGTGTGTAGTCCGATTTGATTTCGTAGCTGGGGTCGATCAGCAGCAGCCCGCGACGCGGGTCCGGTGGCGCCAGCGACTGCGCCATCTCGAACCCGTCCTGCGCATGAACCCGGGCGCCGGTGCTGCGCATCGCCGCGCGCAACGCCTCGGCCTCCTGCGGGTGCAGCTCCGCCAGATGCAGGCGGTCCTGCACGCGCAACAGCTCTGCCGCGATCCTCGGCGAGCCCGGATAGGCCTGCGGCCCATGCGCACCGGCAACCCGGTCCAGCACCCGTGCGTAAGGGTGGTCCGCGTCGAACCAGTCCCGCACCGCCGCGATCCCTTTGGAAGCCTCGCCTGTTTTCACCGCTTCGGCAGAGCCGAGATCATAAAGCGCCCGCCCCGCGTGGGTCTCAAGATAGCTGAGCGGTTTGTCCTTGCGGGTCATATAGTCCAGCATCCACGCCAGCAGGGCATGTTTGTGAACGTCCGCCAGGTTCCCGGCGTGATAGATATGTTGATACGACAGCATGCAGATCCCATAGCCGCAAAGCCGCCGCTGCGAAAGGGCGCAGCCTAAACGAAATCTCAACCTCGATGGCGCAATCTGATCCCTGAAATCGCCCGCAGAAGCAGGTTCAGATGCCCCTCAGAACGAGTTCCCTTGCCAGTGCGCTCACCGCGCTGATGCTGATATTGCCGCTCTGGAGCGGTCCGGCCCCTGCAAATTCCGCCGGTTTCTCGCTGGTGGGGGATGGCGGTTTCTTCATGCGGACATCCGCCCCCGCCTCTGGCGCGGTCTTCCTCAACGATGATGAAACCGGCCGCGGCGCGGTCTCGATGAACCCCGGCGCGGCGAGCCTGTTTCGCGGTCGCATGAGCGGCAGCCTGTTTGCCAGCCCGCCACCAAAGGCGGGTGTGGACGTTGCCGAGATCATGAATGTGATCGCCAGCGCCGAAGCGGGTCAGGCCGACTATGATGCCGTGCAGCACGGCGCCCGGGTCAAGCCGCCGGCTGCGCCCACCGACATGACCCTGCTGGAAATCTACGCCTGGATCGATGCCACCCCGGGCCAGCCGCATGCGATCGGGCGCTATCAGTTCATTCCGGCCACCCTGCGCCGTCTCGCCAAACACCAGGGCGTGCCGCTGGGGCGCCGCTTCAGCCCCGAATTGCAGGACCAGCTTGCCCATCAGCTGATCGAAGAGGCCGGCCTGTCGGATTTCAAGGCGGGCGAGATCACCCAGACCGCCTTTATGAACAACCTGGCCAAGATCTGGGCCGGGCTGCCGACCTCGAGCGGGAAATCCTATTATCACGGCTACGCCGGCAACCGCGCCACCAAGACCTGGGCGACCTACAAGGCGCAGATGGATGCGATCTTTGCCAGCTGAGGGCACCGTTTGGACGCCGGCGCGGTGCGCAGGCGCACCGAAATCGTGAATCCCGGCCGCAGAGATCGAAATCCACCCGTTTCACAAGCGAAAAGACGCTAGGTGATCGGATTCCTCCCTTTTACGGCAGGCCCGCCCTGCTTATAAGATCAAGGTCTGCGGCCCGACGAGAGAGTCGCGGTCAGATAAATGCAGTACTCACAGGATCCCTCTTACATGGCGCTCTTCGGAAATCTCGGCGGTCTGTTCACCTCGGACATGGCCATTGACCTCGGCACCGCGAACACGCTGGTTTACGTCAAGGGTCGAGGCGTCATCCTGTCGGAGCCCTCGGTGGTCGCCTATCACGTCAAGGATGGCGTCAAGAAGGTTCTCGCCGTTGGCGAGGACGCAAAACTGATGCTGGGCCGGACGCCCGGATCGATCGAGGCGATCCGCCCGATGCGCGAAGGCGTGATCGCGGATTTCGACACCGCCGAAGAAATGATCAAGCATTTCATCCGCAAGGTGCACAAGCGCTCCACCTTCTCCAAGCCGAAGGTCATCGTTTGCGTCCCGCATGGCGCGACTCCGGTGGAAAAACGGGCGATCCGTTCGTCGGTGCTGGCTGCCGGCGCGCGCCGTGCCGGCCTGATTGCGGAGCCGATCGCCGCGGCCATCGGCGCGGGCATGCCGATCACCGACCCGACCGGCAACATGGTCGTCGACATCGGCGGCGGCACCACTGAGGTTGCGGTTCTGTCGCTGGGCGACATCGTCTATGCGCGCTCCGTGCGTGTCGGTGGCGACCGGATGGACGAGGCGATCATCTCCTACCTGCGCCGCCAGCAAAACCTGTTGATCGGTGAGGCCACCGCCGAGCGCATCAAGACCTCCATCGGCACCGCCCGCATGCCCGACGATGGCCGCGGCCAGTCGATGCAGATCCGTGGCCGCGACCTGCTGAACGGGGTGCCGAAGGAAATCGAGATTTCGCAGGCCCAGGTCGCCGAAGCGCTGGCCGAACCGGTGCAGCAGATCTGCGAGGCGGTGATGACCGCACTGGAAACCACACCGCCGGATCTGGCCGCCGACATCGTTGATCGTGGCGTCATGCTGACCGGCGGCGGAGCATTGCTGGGCGATCTCGATCTGGCCCTGCGCGAACAGACCGGCCTTGCGGTGTCGATCGCCGACGAAAGCCTGAACTGCGTGGCCCTGGGCACCGGCAAGGCGCTGGAATACGAAAAGCAGCTGCGCCACGCCATCGACTACGAAAGCTGACGCCTGCGCCCTGATCGGGCATGTCTCTGGTATTGAACCATGTCTGGAAGGAGAGCCTTGGCCAAAGATCGGTCACAGCGCGATGATTATGCTGGCCCGCTCAAGCGTCTGCTTGTCGGGCTTCTGGTGTTGGTGCTGGCGGTCATCTTTCTGGTCTGGCGCATCGACAGCCCGCGCGTGGAGCGGTTCCGGGCCCAGGTGGTCGATGCGGTGGTGCCCAATATGCAATGGGCCATGGTGCCGGTCACCAGCGTGGTGAACCTGCTGCGCGACTTTCAGAGCTATCAGCGCCTGTCGGAGCAGAACCAGGAATTGCGCTCCGAGTTGCGGCAGATGCGCGCCTGGAAAGAGGCGGCCCTGCAACTGGAACAGGAAAACGCGCGGCTGCTGGACCTCAACAATGTGCGCCTCGATCCGCAGCTGACCTATGTCACCGGGGTGGTGCTGGCGGATTCGGGGTCACCGTTCCGCCAGTCGGTGCTGCTGAACGTGGGCGCCCGGGACGGCATCCAGGATGGCTGGGCCGCGATGGACGGGATTGGCCTGGTGGGGCGTATCTCCGGTACCGGGCTGGATACCGCCCGCGTGATCCTGCTGACCGATGCCGCCAGCGCCGTGCCCGCCACCTTGCAGCCCTCGGGCCAGACCGCGCTGGTCAGCGGCGACAACACCGCCGCACCGCTGCTGAACTTTGTCGAGAACCCGGAACTGATCCGCCCCGGCGACCGTGTGGTGACCTCGGGGGACGGGCATGTCTTCCCGCCCGGTCTGCTGATCGGACAGGTTGCGCAGGACCGGGCCGGCCGCCTGCGGGTGCGCCTGTCGGCCGATTACGAACGGCTGGAGTTCCTGCGGGTTCTGCGCCATCAGGGCAGCACCCCGATTTCCGACCCGGGCGCGCTGATCGCACCCGTGCCGGAGGACATGATCCCCCTGCCCCGCCCGGACAGCCTGCTGGAGGGCAGCGACGCCGAAACCGCCCCGGCCCGTGAGGCCGACAATGGCTAGGACGACGCCAACGGCGATCTGGCTCATGCGCGCCGCTTACGCGGGCCTGGCGCTCCTGATCATGTTCTTTCACCTGCTGCCGCTGGACACGCTGCCGCGACGCTGGAGCCCGCCGGATCTGCTGCTGGCGATGTCGCTGGCCTGGTCGGTGCGTCGTCCGGATTTCGTGCCGCCGCTGCTGATCGCGGCGGTGATGTTCCTCGCCGACCTGCTGTTTCAACGCCCGCCCGGCCTCTGGGCGCTGCTGGTGCTGCTGGCCTGCGAGTTTGCGCGCTCGCGTCTGTCCCCGCATCGGGAGACCCCGTTTCTGGCGGAGTGGTTTGCGATCTCCGTCATTGTGATCGGCATAGCGTTGCTCAATCGCGTGATCCTTGGCATTCTTGCCGTGGAACAAGCCCATATTGCTCTGATACTGGTGCAAGTCATCATGACCATCGCCGCCTATCCTCTTGTCGTGCTTCTCAGCCAGAGCGTGATCGGGGTTCGGCGCCTTTCGGCGGCAGATGCCGAAACCCTGGGAGCCCGCCCGTGAAACGCAACCCGAAAGAGCTCGACAACAGCCATCGCACCGTGACCCGCCGCACGCTGGTGCTGGGCGGGCTCCAGCTTGGCTTTGCCGGTGCGCTGGCGATGCGGATGCGGTTCCTGCAGGTGGATCAGGCGGATCAGTTCCGCCTGCTGGCGGAAGAGAACCGGATCAACATTCGCCTGCTCGCGCCCAGCCGTGGCGAGATCTATGACCGCAACGGGATGATCATCGCCCAGAATTCCCCCTCCTATCGGATCGTCATGGTGCCCGAAGACGCAGGCGATGTTGAGGCGGTGATTGCCAACCTCAGCCGCTTGTTGCCGCTGGACGAAGAGGACCTGGAGCGCGCCCGCACGGAAATGCGCCGCTCGCGCCCGTTTCTGCCGATCACGCTGGCCGATCAGCTGTCCTGGGATGATATTTCCAAAGTGGCGGTGAATGCGCCGGCCTTGCCCGGGATCACCCCCGAGGTCGGCCTGTCGCGGGTCTATCCGCAAGGCGAGGATTTTGCCCATGTCGTCGGCTATGTCGGCCCGGTGTCGGACTATGACCTCTCCAAGATGGAAGATCCCGACCCGGTGCTGCTGACCCCGCGCTTCCAGTTTGGCAAGGTCGGGTTTGAATCCAAGCTGGAGGAAACCCTGCGCGGCAAGGCGGGCACCAAACGGGTGGAGGTCAACGCCGCAGGCCGCGTCATGCGAGAGCTGGACCGCCGCGAGGGGGTTGCGGGCGCCGACATGCAGCTGACCATGGATGCGGAACTGCAGAGCTATGTGCAGGCCCGCCTTGGGCGCGAAAGCGCTGCCGCCGTGGTCGTTGACATCGAAAACGGAGACATCCGCGCGATCTGCTCCAGCCCGAGTTTCGACCCGAACCTGTTCGTGCGCGGCATTTCCGTCGCCGATTATCGCGCGCTGACCGAAGACCCCTATCGGCCGCTCGCCAACAAGACCGTGCAGGGCACCTATCCGCCCGGCTCCACCTTCAAGATGGTGACGGCGCTTGCGGGACTGGAAAACGGTGTCATCACGCCGGAGGAAACCACCTGGTGCCCGGGCCACCTCGAAGTGTCCGGGCGGCGGTTCCACTGCTGGAAACGGGCCGGGCACGGACATGTCAACCTGCTGGATTCGCTCAAGAGTTCCTGCGACGTCTATTATTATGACCTGGCCATCAAGGTCGGCATCGACCGCATTTCGGAAATGGCCAACAAACTGGGGCTCGGCATCCGTCACGACCTGCCGATGTCCGCCGTCGCCGCAGGGCTGGCGCCGGACCGGGCGTGGAAATCCCGCACCTATGGTCAGGACTGGCTCGTTGGCGATACGGTGAACGCCTCGATCGGGCAGGGCTACGTGCTGGCCTCGCCGATGCAGCTGGCGGTGATGAGCGCGCGGATCGCCTCCGGCCGCAGCGTCACCCCCCGGCTGGTGAAATCCGTCGATGGCGTCGAGGAGCCTTCGGGCGCCGGCACCCCCCTGGACATCAGCGAAACCCATCTGCGACATGTGCGCAAGGCCATGTATGCGGTCAGCAATGACCGGCGCGGCACCGGCTACCGATCACGCATCATCGCCGATGGCATGCGGATGGCGGGTAAGACCGGCACCAGCCAGGTGCGCAACATCACCGCCGCCGAACGCGCTGCGGGGGTGATCCGCAACGAGGACCTGCCATGGGAGCGCCGCGACCACGCGCTGTTTGTCTGCTTTGCCCCCTTCGACAATCCCAAATACGCGGTTTCGGTTGTCGTCGAACATGGCGGCGGCGGCTCAACCGCGGCCGCACCGATTGCGCGGGACGTGATGTTGCAGGCGCTCTATGGGGGCACACCGTCGCTGGACGCCTACCCGGCCGGAGATCGCCGCAAGATCGAAGCGCAACAGGACCGTCTGGAACGCGAACGGCTGAAGCGCGCTGAAAGTGGCGGGAACGATCAGGCATGAGCTATCTTGAATATCATGCCAAATCGACCCCCACCGGGCTGCGCAAGATCTTCTACCTGAACTGGCCGCTGGTGCTGCTGTTGTCAGCGGCAGCGGGAATCGGGTTCCTGATGCTGTATTCGGTGGCGGGCGGATCGTTCACGCCCTGGGTCGAACCACAGGCCAAACGTTTCATGGTCGGCCTGGGCGCCATGCTGGTGGTGGCGATGGTTCCGATCTGGTTCTGGCGCAATATCTCCGTGCTCGCCTATCTGATCGCGCTCCTCTTGCTGGTCGCGGTTGAGCTGTTCGGCTCTGTCGGCATGGGCGCGCAGCGCTGGGTCGACATCGGTCCGATCCGGCTGCAACCCTCGGAACTGATGAAGATCACGCTGGTGATGGTGCTGGCGGCCTATTACGACTGGTTGCCCGCCAACCGCACCTCGCGCCCGCTGTTTGTGATCCTGCCGGTGCTGCTGATAATCCTGCCGACCTTTCTGGTGCTGAAGCAGCCGGACCTTGGCACCTCGATCCTGCTGCTGGCGGCAGGCGGCGGCGTGATGTTTCTCGCCGGTGTGCACTGGGCCTATTTCGCCGCCGTGATCGCCGCGGCGATCGGGCTGGTCACCGCCGTGTTCCAGAGCCGGGGCAGCGACTGGCAACTGCTCAAGGACTATCAGTACCGGCGGATTGATACCTTCCTCGATCCCTCTCAGGATCCCTTGGGGGCGGGCTATCACATCACCCAGTCCAAGATCGCGCTGGGATCGGGTGGCTGGTCCGGTCGCGGCTTCATGCAGGGCACCCAATCGCGGCTGAACTTCCTGCCGGAAAAACAGACCGATTTCATTTTTACCACGCTGGCCGAGGAGTTCGGCTTCGTGGGCGGCGTGACCCTGCTGGTGATCTACATGCTGATTATCCTGTTCTGCATCGTCACCGCGATCTCGACCAAGGACCGGTTTTCGTCGCTGGTGACCCTGGGCATTGCGCTGAACTTCTTTTTGTTCTTTGCGGTCAATATGTCGATGGTTATGGGGCTGGCGCCGGTTGTCGGTGTCCCCCTGCCGCTGGTGTCCTATGGCGGATCGGCCATGATGGTGCTTCTGGCTGCCTTCGGCATTGTTCAGAGCGCCAACGTCCACCGCCCGCGCTGACACCGCTCAGATGGCGCCGCTGCGCAGGACCCGGTCAAAAACCGGCTGGCCCCGCCCCCGGCCCGGGGGCTATGGATGGCACACCCGATTTTCCGATGCAGGAGACACCGCATGAGCATCTTTCATCTCGCCTACCATGTCGATGACCTTGATGCCGCCCGTCATTTCTATGCCGAAACGCTCGGCTGCCGCGCCGGGCGCAGCACCGACAGCTGGATCGACTTCGACTTTTTCGGCCACCAGATCTCGCTGCACAAGGGCACCCCGTTTGCAACAGCAAAGACCGGGCGCGTCGGCGAACATCTGGTGCCGATGCCGCATCTCGGGGTGATCCTGCCGCAGGAGCAGTGGGAACGCCTCGCCGAACGTCTGCACGAGGCGGGCGTCGAATTTGAGATCCCCCCGACCACCCGCTTCAAGGGCGAACCGGGCGAACAGAGCACCATGTTCTTTTACGACCCGGCCGGCAATCCGATCGAGGTCAAGGGCTTTGCCGATATGGATGGGGTCTTTGCCACATGATCAATGCCCTGTTTGCTGCCCGCCCCGAACGCTGGGAGACCTACGAGGCCCCGCTCGAAACCGCCTTTGCGGACGCAGGGCTGAAGGTCGATCTGCGTCAGGATTTTGCGCCGGAGGAGGTGGACTATATCATCTACGCGCCCAATTCCGACGTGCAGGACTTCCGCCCCTATACGCGCTGCAAGGCGGTGTTGAACCTCTGGGCCGGGGTCGAAAACATCACCGGCAATGAAACCCTGACCCAGCCCCTGTGCCGGATGGTTGATCCGGGCCTGACCCAATCCATGGTCGAATGGGTCACCGGCCACGTGCTGCGCTATCATCTGGAAATCGACCGGTCCGTCGCGTTGCAGGACCGCTGGCTGCCCTATGTGCCCCCATTGGCAGAGGAACGCCCGGTGACCATCCTCGGCCTCGGCGCGTTGGGTCAAGCCTGCGCCAAGGCGCTGACTCAGCTAGGCTTTCCGGTATCGGGATGGTCGCGCACCGCCAAGGACCTGCAGGATGTGACCTGCCACCACGGCTCTGACGGTCTCAAACCCGCGCTCGCAGACGCGCAGATCGTGGTGCTGCTGTTGCCAGACACTCCGCAGACGGAAAACATCCTGAACGCACAGAGCCTCGGGTATCTCCCCAAAGGCGCGCGCCTCATCAATCCGGGACGTGGGCCACTGATCGATGACACGGCCCTGCTGGCTGCGCTGGACAGCGGTCAGATCGACCATGCGACGCTGGATGTCTTCCGGGTGGAGCCCCTGCCCCACGACCATCCCTACTGGGCACATCCGCGTGTCACGGTCACACCGCATATTGCCGCCGAAACCCGGCCCCTCACCGCATCGCGCGTGATTGCAGAAAACATCCGCCGCGGCGAGGCAGGCGAGGATTTTGTGCATGTGGTAGACCGCGCCCGCGGCTACTGACAAAGAAGGGCGCCGCATCGCGCCCCTCTTCATCTTTTTCAAAATACCTCCGCCGGAGGCCGCGTCCCCGCAGGGGGCGCTTACGTCGCTGCCAGCCCGCGCCCTTTCAACAGCGCCTCAACACCGGGCAACCGTCCCCGGAACGCCGTATAGAGATCCGCCGCATCCTCCGACCCACCTTTGGAGAGGATATGCGCCTCCAGCGCCTTGGCACGTTCGGGGTCAAACGCGCCACCGGCCTCCTCAAAGGAGGCAAAGGCATCCGCGTCCATCACCTCTGACCACATGTAGCTGTAATAGCCCGACGAATAGCCATCGCCCGAAAACACATGCGCAAACTGCGGCGTTGCATGGCGCATGACAATGGCTGAGGGCATGCCGATCTCGGCCAGCACTTCGGCCTGTTTTGCCATCGGATCAGCGGGGGCGGCACCGTCGTGGAACTCCAGATCCACCAGAGCCGAAGCGACATATTCCACGGTCTGAAAGCCCATGTTGAACGTCGCCGCTCCCAACACCTTGTCGAGCATTGCCTTCGGCATCGGCTCGCCAGTTTCCGCGTGGGTGGCAAATTCTTGCAGCACCTCGGGCACTTCGAGCCAATGCTCATAAAGCTGGCTCGGCAATTCCACAAAATCACGCGCCACGGAAGTGCCCGAGACACTCTCGTAGGTCACATCCGACAGCATCTGATGCAGCGCGTGGCCGAACTCGTGAAACAGCGTGCGCGCATCGTCATAGGACAACAGCGCCGGGTCCCCTTTGGCGAAATTGCAGACATTGACCACGATGGGCGTCTGCGCCTCTGGGAACCTCGCCTGCGCCCGCATCGCCGAACACCATGCGCCCGAGCGTTTGGAGCCACGGGCAAAATAATCCCCGATGAACACGGCCAGATGCTTGCCGTTCCGGGTCACCTCCCACGCGCGGCAATCCTTGTGATAAAGCGGCACATCCAGCGGTGCGAACTCCAGCCCGAACAGGCGATTGGCACAGGCAAAGGCCGCCTCGATCATCCGGTCAAGCTGCAGGTAGGGCTTCAGCTCTGCCTCATCGAGGTCATGTTCGATCTTGCGGCGCTTCTCTGCGTAATAGTGCCAGTCCCACGGCTCCAGATCGCCGTTGATGCCATCCTCATGCATCATCTGCGTCAGCACCTCGGCGTCCTTGTCGGCCTGCGCCTTGGCCGGCCCCCAGACATCCATCAAGAGACCGCGCACGGCCTCTGGCGTCTTGGCCATTTCGGTTTCCAGCTTGTAGGCGGCGAAATTCTTATACCCCAGAAGCTTGGCGCGCTCTTCCCGCAGGGTCAGGATTTCAGCGGCAATTGCGCGGTTGTCGTGGTCGCCACCATTCGCGCCACGCGCCGCCCAGGCGCGGAAGGCTTTTTCGCGCAGATCCCGTCGGGGCGAAAATTGCAGGAAGGGCGTCACGATCGAACGCGCGAGCGTAATCACCGGACCGGACGCCCCCTTTTCCTCGCCCGCCGTGCGCGCGGCTTTGACCACAAATTCGGGCAGGCCTTCGAGGTCACTCTCCGAGAGCTCCATGAACCACTCCCGCTCATCCGCAAGGAGGTTCTGGGTGAAATTGGTCCCAAGCGTTGCCAGGCGCGATTTGATCTCCTGCATGCGCGTATCTTCCGCACCCTGAAGCGCCGCGCCCCCACGCACAAACCCACGGTGGGTGAGCATCAGCACACGGGCCTGCTCATCCGTCAGGTCAAGGTCATCGCGCTGCTCCCAGACCGCCTGCACCCGGGCATAGAGCGCCTTATTGGCGGTGATTGTTGAAAAATGCGCGGCCAGCTTGGGCGAAAACTCCCGTTGCAGTGCCTCACGCGCCGGGTTGCTGTCCGCCCCGGCAACCGAGAAAAACACCGACAACACCTGCTCAAGCGGCTGACAGGGGGTCTCCAGTGCCTCCACCACATTGGCAAATGTGGGCGGCTCGGGATTGGTGGCGATGGCCTCGATCTGCGCCTGATGCGCGGCAAGGGCCTGATCGAGCGCGGGGGCAAAATCATCGTCGGAAATCTGATCGAAGGGCGCAATCCCAAAGGGGGTTTGCCAGTCGCGCAGCAGCGGATTTGTCATGTGAGGTCTCCTTTGGGTCGACGCTAGCGCCTTCCCCTCCGACCTGCAATCTGTCCGCAGCCCTTCGGATTTCTACGCCCGCAATCCGACCTGACGTGCTATCGCTGATCCTGCTTGTTGCGCAGATGGCGTTCCAGGGCGCGCAAGCCCAGCGACAGAGAAATGGTCATCGCCAAATAGATCAGCGCCACCATGTTGTAGGTCTCGAAATAGCGGAAATTGCTCGCCGCCGTGACCTTACCAAGCTGGGTGATGTCGAGAACACCAAGCACCGACACCAGCGAGGAATCCTTGACCAGCGCCACAAAATCATTGCCAAGCGGCGGCAGGATCGTGCGGATCGCCTGCGGAAATACAATGAACCGGAACCGCTGCCAGCAATTGAGACCCAGCGCCTTTGCCGCCTCGACCTGACCTTCGGGCACCGATTGCAGTCCGGCGCGAAACACCTCGGCGATAAAGGCGGAATAGGCGATCATCAGCGCCACAATGGCGCGCCACAACAGCGGGAAGTTTCGCGTGCGGATGTCCTCCAGCCCGATGAAACTGCCCAGCCAGTTGCGCAGATCCACCAGGGCCGGTGCCAGCACAAAGGCCACATAAAGCAACAGCACGATGATCGGCACGCCGCGCACCACCTCGACGTAGAACCGGCAGGTCTGACGCAGCAGAAGCCAGCGTGAATCCGCGCCCAGCGCCAGTGCCATGCCCAGAACTGAGGCCGAAAAGAAGCTCACAACCGTCACAAA
The DNA here is from genome assembly GCF_022348205.1 of Epibacterium sp. MM17-32. NCBI lineage: Bacteria > Pseudomonadati > Pseudomonadota > Alphaproteobacteria > Rhodobacterales > Roseobacteraceae > Epibacterium > Epibacterium sp. MM17-32. The sequence continues at coordinate 95,033 of NZ_JAKRFC010000009.1, forward strand.
GACGGTGATCCCCACGCCACGCCAGAGGGTGTTCATGATCTGGGCATAGACATCACTGCGCGCGACCTCGATGCCCAGATAGAGCGCCGTGAGCCCGACGGCCACCAGCCACCACGGGAAATCTTCTTTGTCTTCGCGCTTGTGGCGATTGGTCATGTGCTTGCCCTGTCACGACAAACCCCGGCCTGAGGACTGGCCGGGGCGGTATTGAGGTTCAAAATATGGGGCGTTTATTGGCCCATCTTGTAGTCGAGGAACCATTTCTTGTTGAGCGCATCAAGCGTGCCGTCGGCCTTCATTTCCGCCAGCGCCGCATTCACGGGCTCCACCAGATCGCTGCCCTTGGGGAAGATGAACCCAAAATCCTCGGTGCCGAGCGGTTCGCCAATGATCTTCAGCGCGCCATCCGACGCCGCAACCACACCCGCAGCCGCGGTGCTGTCGGACAGAGCCAGATCAACGTCGCCCGTGCGCAGCGCCTGCAACGAGGCGCCGAAGGTCTCAAACAGCTTGATGCGCGGGTTGGCCTCGTCGCCATCCAGCACGTCATAGACGGTCACATAAAAGGGCGTGGTGCCGGGCTGGGCTGCGGCCAGCAGATCCTGATCGGCGGCAAAGCCTGCCGCATCGGCAAACCGGTCCTCATCCCCCGCCACGATCATGCGCATCTGCGAGGTCAGGTAACTGTCAGAAAAATCGACCTTTTCCTTGCGGTCGTCGCGAATGGTAATGCCATTCATCGCCATGTCGTACTGGCTGGCGGTGATCGCGGGGATCATCGCGTCCCAGCTGGTGTTTTCATACACCACCGTCATGTTCAGCCGGTCTGCGATCTCGGCCACCGCGTCATATTCCCAGCCGATCGCCTCAGCGCTGTTGGGGTCGATGAACTGCAACGGTGGATAGGTGTTCTCGCTTGCGACCACGACCTCGCGCCCGGCAAGATCCGGCAGATCGGCGGCAAATGCGCCAGTGGCAAAGACGGCCGTCGCAAGGGCGGCCAAAGCAAAGGGGCGGGTCATGGTCAGTTTTCTCCTGTCGGGGCCGGGGTGCCGTTATCGGGTCCACAAATCGGACACTCGGCGCGCGCTTTCAGCGCGATCCGGCGGGTTTCACCATAGAGACCATCGTAGATCAACATCTGCGAACGCAAGACCTCTCCGGCGCCGGTGATCTGTTTCACGGCCTCCACAGCCATCATTGTACCCAAAACACCGGGCAACGGACCGATTACGCCCGCTTCGGCGCAGCTTGGTGCAAGACCTTCGGCGGGGGCTTCGGGGAAGATGCACTGATAGCACGGGCCACCGCGTGTCGGGTCGAAGACGGAAATCTGCCCTTCCCATTGCGACAGCGCACCGGAGATCAGCGGTTTCTGCTGCGCGACCGCGGTGCGGTTGGCGAGGTACCGGGTGGCGAAATTGTCGGTGCCGTCCAGGATCAGATCATAATCGGCAAACAGCTCTGCCGCGACGTCCTCGGTCAGGCGGCGCCGGTAGGGGCGCACGGTGACAAAGGGGTTCTGTGCCTCCATCGCGGCCTGGGCCGAAAACACCTTGGGCAGGCCGATGTCGCGATCCCGGTGGATCACCTGTCGTTGCAGGTTGGCGTTTTCAACCGTGTCATCATCCACCACACCAATGGTGCCGACGCCGGCGGCGGCCAGATATTGCAGTGCCGGCGCACCAAGCCCGCCGGCCCCGATCACCAGCACCCGGGCGTCCTTCAGCCGTTTCTGGCCCAGGCCGCCGACCTCACGCAGGACGATATGGCGGGCATAGCGATTGAGTTCGGCATCGGAGAACGCAGGCGCATCGTGCCCGGCCTCGTCCGAATCCGACTGCGTCGGCGCAGCGCGCGCGCGCAACCGCCGCAACACCGCGGAATAGAGCGCAACCAGAACGCCCCCGCCTGCCAGGAGGAGCCACAGGCTGGCAGAGCCTCCCGTCGCCTCTCTCAGCGGTGCGCCGTCGGGCAGGGTCAACTGGATCGCCAGCACCGCACAGAACAGCACCCCCAGCAACGCCGCCCGCAGGCTGCGCTCCAGTCCAAGCAGGCGCCCGCCCCACCAGATCAGCCCGGCCACTCCAAAGACCAGGATCATGCGCCGCCCCCTGTGCCGGTGGACCCGAAACCCCCCGCCCCGCGCTCGGTCGCATCAGAGAAGGTGTCGACCACATCGAGGGCGGCATGCAGAACCGGCACAAACATCAGCTGGGCAATGCGCTCTCCGGGCTCGATACGGATGGGATCGGCCCCGGCCGGGTTGCGGTTCCAGGTGCTGATAAAGACCTGACCGGTATAATCCGCATCGATCAGCCCGACGCTGTTGCCCATCACCAGGCCTTTCTTGTGTCCCAGACCGGAGCGCGGCAGCACCAGGGCGGCACAGCTGGTGTCGCCCATGTAGAACGCCAACCCCGAGGGGACGAGCACCGCCGGCGCCTGCGGTGCAATCTCCATCGGGGCATCGATACAGGCAAACAGGTCGATCGCCGCCGCCCCTGAGGTCTGATACGCGGGCATGCCCCACTCGCGAATGCGCGGGTCAAGAATCTTCACTTCCACAGCAAAGGGCGCTGATGTCATGGGACTTTCCTCTTCGTCATCCGTCGCACCCGACGTGCAGCACGGACGGGCGCGCTCCGGTTATGCCCCGGTTCGGGCCCGGATTGCCACATGACATATGCAATTGACACAGACCCGGGCGAGCCTGTTCACACGATGGTGACCGCAACGCCGATCAGACCGCGGCCATCTTTCTGATGAAACGGGGTAAAGGTCAGTTCATGACGCGCGCCCTGGAATTCCGCATTCTCGACCAGCGCTGAGCGGGAGCGGAACACCCGGTTGATCCGGCTGGTGAGATCCGGCATCCCGGCGACGGCGGCGCATTGATTGATGTGAACCCCCGCTTTCGGCAGGCTGTCCAGTTCGAACAAGCGCATCGCCTGGCGCGAGGCGTGACGGACCTGCAAGGCTTGGTCCACCACGATCATCACAAAGGGGTTGGCACGCAGCACTGCCGCCAGTTCCGCGCTGAGGTGCTGAATCTCGGCAGAATTGACCTGGATTTCCTCGTTGACGGTGATCAGCTCCTCATTGGTGGACTGCAATTCCTCGTTCGAGCTTTCCAGTTCCTTGTTGGTGGATTGCAGTTCCTCATTGGCGGCCTGCATTTCCTCGTTCACCGATTGCAATTCCTCATTGGCGGTCTGCAACTCCTCGATCGTTTGTTGCAGCGCCTCGCGGGTGGAAACCACTTCGTCCTCGATCTGGCGGATGTATTGCTCCTGCTCGCCCGGCTCCAGGTTTTCCGGCGTGCTGGAGGGCGCCTGCCGAGGGCGTGTCTCCACCGCGATAAGGACAACGCCGCCGCCATCGCTGTCGCCGCCGGTCGTGATCGGGTAGCAGGTCAGTCGCACCTCTTCGTGCGCGCTGTCGGCCAGGCGGTGCCATTGGCCACGGCGCATCGCATTGCAGCGCAGGGACACATTGAGCAGGCTTGCGGCCTCACCGCGCAGCTGCGGCAGCAGGATCTTCAGGTCCACCTGCAACCCCGTGCTTTCGGTCAGGGCGGTCACAAAGGAAATATCGCCGATGACACGCAGGATCGCACCGGTGCTGCTGGCCAGGAACCCGTTTGGAGCCAGGACCCGGATCAGGCTGTCGAACTGTTGCGATGCAGCGTGATTGCTTGCAGTCTCGGCAACACGCCGGGTCGGGTCCGGGGTGTGAGGGTCCTCGCCGGTTGGCGGCGGCAGAAACGACTCGACCACGGGTTTGCGTGTCATCACCCGTTTGCGAAAGATCCGGTCAGAGGTCTGAGTGGCCTCGAACACATTGTCCATTGATCCGATGGTTTCTGCCGCGCCAAGGAACAGCAGCCCCTGGGGCGCGAGCGCATATCCCGCCCGGGCCAGCACCTTGTCCTGCAACGCGCTGCTGAAATAAATCAGCAGGTTGCGCAGGCTGATGCAGTCGAGATTGGTGAACGGCGGATCCTGGATCACGTTGTGGCGCGAGAACAGCACAAAGGCGCGCAGGGATTTGCGGACCTCGACCGTCTCCGAGCGCACCAGGAAATACCGATCCAACAGGTCGTCCGGAATATCGCTGACGGCGGAAATCGGATATGCGCCACGCCGCGCCACATCCAGCGCCTGTTGGTCGATATCGGTGGCAAAGACCTGCAACCGGCGCTGCGCAACCTTTTCGATGCCGCCCATCGCTTCGAGGATCAGGATCGCAACCGAATAGGCCTCTTCGCCGGTGGCGCATCCTGCGACCCAAACCCGGATGGTGCGCTGATCGCTGTGGTCCATCTTCTCCAGCATGTCACAAAGACTTGCCTTCAGCGCGTCGAACTGCTGCGGGTCGCGGAAAAAGCGCGTCACCGAGATCATCAGATCCTTGTAGAGCGCCTCAACCTCGGCCGGATCACCGCGGCAAAAATCGACATAGGCACCGTAGTCCGCAAACCCCAAGGCCAACATGCGCCGGGTGATACGCCGACTGATCGTGGAGGCCTTGTATTCGCGGAAATCCACCCCGGTGCGGGCCGACAGCACCTGAAGCAGGTCTGACAGCTTGTTCGGCTTTCCGTGCAAGTCCTGCAAGGCGCCCAGATCGCGTGGCCGGGACAGGATCTTGCCAAGGTGGGTTCCGATCTCGTCCGGGGACAGGGTCAAGTCAACGCAGCCGGTATGCAGGGCCGAGGATGGCATGCCGGCATATTTCGAACGCTCCGGGTCCTGCGCGATGGTGATCCCGCCCGCTTCGCGGATGGCGCGCACCCCATAGCTGCCGTCGCTGCCGGTTCCCGACAGGATGATGGCGGCGCAGGCGTCGCCACACTGCTCTGCCATGGATTTGAACAACCGGTCCGCCAGCGGTTTCGGGCGGCCGGGCGGTCCCTCCGGCGCGCGCAACCCGAGCAACCCCTGCTCGGTCACCACCACGTCATAGCCGGGCATGGCCACATAGATCGTGTCGGGCTCCGGGCGCAGGTCCAGATCGTCGGTCAGCTCCGTCACCGGCAGCTGCGTTTCGCGTGAAATCAGCGCGCTCAGCATGCTCGTATGTGTGGGCGACATGTGCTGCGCGATCACGAAGGTGGCGCCATGTCGATCCCCCAGCGCCTGAACAAGGTCCGACACAGCCTCCAGGCCACCGGCGGATGCGGCGATCCCCACGATAAATGGAATGCTGTGATCGCTCATACGGCCCGTTCCCATGGATGCGACTTGGACGGGCCCCCGCCCCGCTGCAAGCTTCGGTTGGCGTCAGGATAGCGGCCGACGCACGGGTGGAACACCCATGAATGCCACCGCGCCCGGCCGCCGCCCTTTACCACGGCGGGGGGCAGGTGCAAATCACCGCCGGTCGATCCTGCGAAACGGGACAGGCCCGCGCGGACCGCTAGGCGTCTTGCATCAACTCGGCCAAGGCCCGGCGGATGTCCTCCTCATGCGCCGGTTTCTGTACCGCGATGCCGTGATCCGGCCGCACCGCGCCGCTTGCGTCCTCGATCCCGTTGGTGAGCAACAGAACCGGCAGGCGCTGCGCATTTGCCATGGCGACCGCCTCGGCACTGGCCAGACCGCGCAGATGCGCAGCAAGGATGCAGATGTCAAAGCTCTGCGCCTGCATCATCTGGCAGGCATCCACTTCGCTTGTCGCCAGCTGCAGGGATCCGACCCGGTGCAGCCGGAGCATGTCGCACAGGACCTGCCCGAGCATGACATCCTCCTCCAGCACCAGAACATTCATGTCGCGCCGCATCACGGCACCGCCGCGCGCTGAGACCCGAGACCGGGCCATTGAGGACAGACCCCCGTTTGCGGGCAGACTGGCAGGGGCACACCTGCAACACCATGAGACATATTCACACCTGTTAACACAGCGCGTCGGGACACACGACGCGGACACACCTGGAACGACACAACAGCGCGCAACACGGCGCCATTGCGCTCAATCTGTTCTGTTCTACTCACAAATTGGTAAACGCTGCCGATGACTTTCCGTAAAAAATTCCGTTTTCCGGATGTACACCGTGACCGGGGGCGTCCGGTTCGGTCGGCCCTGCCCTGAAATCAAAGGCAATTTCACCGGGTCAAGTCACCGGCTTTGGCGCGGCCAGCGCGTCGGCGATTTTACGGGCGAGTTTTTCGGCCACCGCCTCCTTGGCCATGCGCGGCCAGGCCTCTGCCCCGGAATCGGAAATGACGGTCACGGAATTCTCCTGACCGCCCATGATTCCCGTGGCGGGCGAGACATCATTGGCCACAATCCAGTCGCACCCCTTGCGCAGCCGCTTGGCGGTGGCGTGTTCGATCACATCGTTGGTTTCCGCGGCAAATCCCACAACCAGCGCCGGGCGGCCAGTTTGCCGCTGGGCCACCCCTTTCAGGATGTCGGGGTTCTCGGCAAAGTCGAGCGTGGGCAGCCCGTCCTTGGACTTCTTCAGCTTGCGGTCCCCGGCAGACGTGACGCGCCAATCGGCCACGGCCGCCGCAAACACGGCAGCATCCGCCGGTAACGCCGCATCCACGGCCGCAGCCATCTCACGTGCGGTTTCCACCGGCACCACCTCCACCCCTTCCGGCGGGGGCACCGTTGCAGGGCCGGTGACAAACACGACCTCCGCCCCCAACGCCCGCAGAGCACGGGCCACCGCCGTGCCCTGCGCGCCAGAAGAACGGTTGGCAATGTAGCGCACCGGATCGATCGGTTCATGGGTCGGGCCGGAGGTGACGACGATCCGCTTGCCCGCGAGCGGCCCCGCGTCGAAATACGCGGCAATCGCGCGCACGATCTCATCGGGTTCTGCCAGCCGCCCCGGGCCGAATTCGCCACAGGCCATGCCGCCTTCATCCGGCCCGACGACCTGCACGCCGTCCCCCATCAGTTGCGCCAGATTGCGCCGGGTGGCCGGGTGCTGCCACATCCGCACATTCATCGCGGGCGCCAGCAGGATCGGCGTATCGGTCGCCAAAAGCAGCGTCGAGGCCAGATCATTGGCGTGGCCCTGCGCCATCTTCGCCATCAGATCCGCGGTTGCCGGCGCCACCACCAGAAGATCGGCGCTGCGCGACAGCTGGATATGCCCCATCTCCGCCTCTGCGGTCAGATCGAACAGATCCCTGTGCACCGCGGTGCCGGCCAGAGCGGAGACCGACAGCGGTGTCACGAACTCCTCTCCCGCGCGGGTCAACACCGGGGTCACCCGCGCGCCTTTGTCCTGCAGGCGACGGATCAGCTCCAGCGATTTATAGGCCGCAATGCCGCCGCCGATAATCAACAGAATATGTTTACCTGACAACATGATGTGCCCTCGCGCAGCCCGATGCCCCTCACCCTACTGTGCCCGCGAGGGAGAGGAAACCGGTTTCCTGTCTCCGGGACAGGCCCGCGCCGCCGGCCCTGGAACAGAGGACCGGCCCCGGTCCGTCACATGGGTCAGTCGAAGGCCGCGCAGGGGTCCGGGCGTTCGACCGGCGGGGCGGAGACAACCGCATCGAAGTCCCCCTCGATCCGACCGGCCTCGGCCTGCCCCAGGGCGAACACTGCCACCTCGTCGGACGCCCTGTGCAGATAGACCGGTACGCCGCGATCGCGACGCGCATGGCCATTGCCCGTGATCACCACAACCGGTCCCCCAGTCTCAGTCAGCGCCGCCAGCGCGGCCCGGGCAAGGGTGGCATCCCGCAAACGTTGAATATCAACCATTGCGGGCAGCAGATGTTCTGGCAGCGCATTGCAATGGGCCGCCTGCTGGTCGGCCTCGCGTTGGGCCTGTTCTGGCGCGGCAAGGGGCATCTCCAGACCAAACCGATCGGCATCGGCCCCAAAGAAGCTGATCACACCTGCGCGCATCGCTGTCCGCGCGTCGGCACGCGGCACCGCCGCGCCCCAGTGACGCGCCGCGCGGGCGGCTTCAAACACCGGTCTGTACAGGGAAAACTCGGGCCAGCCGGACTGCTGCCACGCCAGCACCTGCGGCAGGTCATCCGCCGCTTGCAGCGCCTCAGGCGTCAAACGCGCCGCCTGCTGCTGCGTCAGCATTTCCCATACCACGGCCGCAGGGGCGATCTCGGAAATCAGGGCAGCCTGCGTCCTGTGGTGGTCCGGGTTGTCATGCACCTCGCCCAGAATGACGATGTCGGCCTGCGTTGCACGCCGCAAAAGATCCGGGGAAACCTCCGATTGCGCCATCGCAGGCCCGAAAAGGCACAGGACCCAGACAACGATCCAGCCTGCCAGTGTCAACTGTGTCAGGGCTTTCAGGTGCCCGGCGATTGCGCGGGCCGGGCCCGGCAGGCCAGCTCTGCGTGTTCCAGTCGTCATCCTCATAAGAGGAAGTTCTGCACCTCGCGGGACTGACCTTCAAGCGTCTTGCGCATTTTCACAAAGGCTGCGGCCTCCAGCTGCCGCACCCGTTCCTTGGACAGGCCCAGCTCGGTGCCGAGGCTTTCCAGCGTGCGGGGATCTTCGCGCAGCTTGCGTTCACGCACGATAAAGCGCTCCCGCTCGTTGAGCCCATTGAGCGCCGTCACCAGCCAGTTGCGCAGCTTGCGCGTGTCATGATCGGCCTCGACCAGCTCTGCCGCCTGTTCGCGATCGTCCTCCAGCGCGTCGATCCACTCCCGCCCGTCCTCATCGGCGGATTGCACGGCATTGAGCGAGAAATCCGCCCCGGCCAGGCGACCATCCATCATTTCGACATCACGCAGCGGCACGCCGATTTCCTCGGCGATCATCTGGTGCAGCTTGTGCCGGTCCAGCTCGACCCCTTCGCTCTCTGCGGCGCGTTCCAGCTGTGCCTGAACCCGGCGCATGTTGAAGAACAGGGATTTCTGCGCCGAGGTGGAGCCGGTGCGCACCATCGACCAGTTGCGCATCACGTAATCCTGGATCGACGCCTTGATCCACCATACCGCATAGGTCGAAAATCGCACGCCGCGATCCGGATCGAATTTCTCCGCTGCCTTCATCAGCCCCAGGCCCGCTTCCTGGATCAGGTCGTTCATGGGCGCACCGTAGCGACGGAACTTCGAGGCCATCGACACCGCAAGCCGCATATACGCCGTGATCAGGCGATGCAGCGCCTGCACATCCTTTTCGTCCCGCCATGCATAGGCGAGCGCCAACTCGGTTTCAGCATCCAGAAGCTCGGCTTTCATCGCCCGCTTCGGGAGGGGGTTTTCGGTGGTCTCGTCCAGTGCCATTTTAAACTCCCTGTTCTAAGAACTACGTTGACAACGCGTGAGGGCCGGCTTTGGTTCAAAAATAGTCTAGCTGACTGTCGAAAGTGATCGTGGCATTGAAGGGTTCGGCAGCAGCGCCGTATTGTTTTGCCGGTTGCGAGACCTGTCGCAACGCGAAGCACACTTACAACTTTGAGGGTACCCATCTTGTCGGGCAGAGTCACAGTTATTCTCGGCGGCGCCGCATCCGGAAAATCCGCGTTCGCCGAGCAAGCCTGTGTGAACACAGGAAAAAACCGGATCTATTGGGCAACATCACAAATACTTGACCCCGAGATGCAACAGAAGGTCGCCCGCCATCTGACCCAGAGAGGCGGGGACTGGACCACGATCGAGGAACCCTTTGATGCCAGCCGGGTGATGCCGCGTGTGCAGGCAGAGGATGTCCTGCTGATGGATTGCGCAACAATGTGGCTGACCAACCACCTGCTGGCCGAGCATGATCTGGAGCAGGAAACCGAGGCGCTGCTGGCGGCCATCGCCAACTGCCCTGCCGAGGTCGTGATCGTCACCAATGAAACCGGGCTTGGCATCGTACCGGAGAACGCCCTCGCCCGCCGCTTCCGCGAGGCTCAGGGGAGATTGAACATCGCCCTGGCCGAACAGGCGGAGCGCGTCGTCCTGGTTGCGGCAGGGTTGCCTCTGGTGCTGAAGGGGGCGCTGTGATCACACGATTTCACATGGTCCGCCACGGGCCGACCCACGCAAAATGCATGGTGGGCTGGTCCGACCTGCCTGCCGACCTGTCGGATACCGCAGCGCTTGCACGTTTGTCGGAAACCCTGCCCGCGGATGCGGTTGTGGTCTCCTCCGACCTGCGCCGCGCAGTCACCACGGCGGATGCCATTCAGGGCCCCCGCCGCCGGTTGCCACATGCCCGAGACCTGCGCGAGATGCACTTCGGTGACTGGGAGCAGCAACGCTGGTCAGAGGTTGATGCGCACTCCCCGGACCACATCCGCGCTTTCTGGGAACAGCCCGGTGACATTGCGCCGCCCAATGGCGAAAGCTGGAACACCCTGTTGCAGCGCGTGTCTGACCAGATCGATACGCTATGTCGGACCCATCGCGGCCAGGACATCATCGTCGTGGGTCACTTTGGCCAGATCCTGTGTCAGGTGCAACGCGCCGCCGGCCTGACAGCCTCCGAAGCCTTTGCGCATAAGATCGACAATCTCTCCGTCACCCGGATCGACCACACTCCGGCGGGGTGGCAACTGGGGGCGATAAATCAAATTTTGTGATATGTTATCGCGCAAATATTCGTTTTACTGATGTGCTGCGTGACCCGTAGGATCACCCCATGACATACACACTCTACATCGGTGATCGCATGTATTCCAGTTGGTCTTTGCGCGGCTGGCTCATGCTCGAAAAGTTCTCCCTGCCGCACGAGCTGCGCATGGTGGGACTGTATTCCGGAACCATGGCACAGGACATGGCCGCGCTTGCGCCCGCGCGGCTGGTGCCGACCCTGACCCTGCCCGACGGCACCGTGGTCGGCGAAACCCTGGCGATGGCCGAAACCCTGGCCGAGCGCCATCCGGACGCGGGCCTGTGGCCCAAGGAGGCCGCACATCGGGCCACCGCGCGCTGGCTCTGTGCCGAAATGGTCGCGGGGTTCACCGCCCTGCGCGGCGATTGCTCGATGCAGCTCAGCCATATTTGGCAGGGGTTTCAGCCCTCGGAGGCGGTACTGGCAGATCTGCGGCGGATCGAGACGCTGTTCGCCCACGCGCGCCAGACTTCCGGTCACGCCAGCGGCCCGCTGTTTGGCACCTACAGCCTGGCGGATGTGTTCTACACCCCCGTGGCGGCGCGGATCATCGGCTACGATCTGCCGGTCTCGGCCGAGACCGGCGCCTATTGTGTCGAACTGCTGCGCGATCCGGCTGTGCTGTCCTGGCAAGAGGCCGCACGCGAGGTGACCTATGATCCGGAGCCCTATCAGCTGGACCTGGCCCGCAGGCCTTGGGTGCTCTGAACCGGGCCGCGCACGATTTCGCGGTGGCTTCACGGCCCCTTTAACCAATCAGTAACCACGATTTCCAATGCTGCTCCCTGAGCACCTCATTCGGGGTGTCTCTGGGGGCAGCTATGATTTCACGCGCTCAAACTGTTGCATTTCAGGGGGTTGAGGCCTACCCGGTCGAGGTCCAATGCGCTGTCGCACCGGGGCTTCCGGCCTTTTCCATCGTCGGTCTGCCGGACAAGGCGGTGAGCGAGGCGCGCGACCGGGTGCGCTCGGCGCTGGCAGTGATGTCCATCGCCCTGCCCTCCAAACGGATCACCATCAACCTGTCGCCTGCGGACCTGCCCAAGGAGGGCAGCCATTTTGATCTGCCGATCGCCGTGGCCCTGCTGGCGGCGCTGGAAATCCTGCCCCCCGAAGCGGCCAATGAAACCCTGTCTCTGGGCGAGTTGTCGCTGGACGGCACCCTGGTTGCAATCACCGGCGCCCTGCCCGCCGCGCTGGCGGCTGCGGAACAGGATAGGCTCCTGCTCTGCCCCAGGGGCTCCAGCGCCGAAGCCGCCTGGGTGGAGGCCACAACCGTGATCGGGGCCGCGTCCCTGTCGGATGTGATCCGCCATTTCACCGGCCAGAGCGTCATCACGCCCGCACAGCCCGGCGAGGTGATCGACGGTCCTCCGGACAAGGATCTCTCGGATGTCAAAGGCCAGGAGGTCGCCCGCCGGGCGCTGGAGATCGCCGCCGCCGGACGGCACCACCTGTTGATGAGCGGTCCTCCCGGGGCCGGGAAATCCATGCTGGCCGCCCGCCTGCCGTCGATCCTGCCGCCGCTCACCCCGCAAGAGGCGCTGGAGACGTCGATGATCCACTCCATCTGTGGCCTGATCGAGGCCGGAGGCGTCAGCCGCGCCCGCCCCTATCGCGCGCCGCATCACACCGCCTCGATGGCGGCCATCGTCGGCGGCGGGCGGCGGGCCCAACCGGGTGAAATCAGCCTTGCGCACAATGGCGTCTTGTTTCTGGACGAGCTGCCCGAATTTGCCCGCGCGGTTCTGGAAACCCTGCGCCAACCGCTGGAAACCGGCGATGTGATGGTGGCCCGCGCCAATGCGCATGTGCGCTATCCGAGCCGTTTCATGCTGGTGGCTGCCGCCAATCCCTGCCGCTGCGGCTACATGACCGATCCTGCCCGCGCCTGCCCGCGCGCCCCGGCCTGCGGCGCCGATTACATGGGGCGCATCTCCGGCCCGCTGATGGACAGGTTCGATCTGCGGATCGAGGTGGAGCCCGTGGCCTTTGCCGATCTGGAGCGCAGCCGCCCCGGAGAAAGCTCTGCCACCGTCGCAGATCGCGTTGCGCAGGCCCGCGCCATTCAGGCCGACCGCTACGCGGCGTGCGACGGGGCCACGGTGAATGCCGATGCAGAAGGGCGAATACTGGAAGAGATCGCCCGTCTGGACGCCGACAGCCGCGCCCTGATGATGCAGGCCTCCGAGCGCTTTGGCCTCAGCGCACGCGGCTATCACCGGGTGTTGCGGGTGGCGCGCACCATTGCTGATCTCGATGCCACGCCCGACATCGCGCGCGATCACGTCGCCGAGGCGCTGTCCTACCGGTTGCCGCACTAACCCCGTGGATTACAGCGACATGCGTGCAAAATAGGCGATATCGCACAGCGATCTGCGGGCTTCCGGTATCCAGCCATCAAACAGGTGCCAGACATGGGGCGCTGTGGGGTGCACATCCTCCGAAACCGCCGCACCAGATGCGCGCAGCCGCGCGGCCATGCGGCGGCAATCGTCAAACAGGATCTCGGTCTCGCCATAGTGCAGCAACACCGGCGGACAGTCCGGAAAGGTCGCAAACAGCGGCGAGATACGCGGATCGGCGGCCTCCATCCCCGGGGGCAGGACATAGCCCACCAGTTCCCGAATGCGCGCCGCGGGCAGGAAGGGATCGCGATCCGCATTGCGAGTCAGGCTATCGCCACTCAGGGTCAGATCACACCAGGGCGACATGGCAAACAGGGCCGCTGGCGGGGTGCCCTTGCGGCACAGATGCGACAGCAGTGCCAGCGCCGCGCCGCCCCCGGCGGAATCCCCGCCCAGCACCACATCAGCGGGCGCATAGCCCGATGCGATCAGATGCTCCCAAGCTGCAACCGCGGCGTCAAAAGCCGCCGGAGCGGGGTGCTCTGGCGCGAGCGGATAATCCGGGGCACAGATCTCGAGCCCGGAGAGCAGCGACAACCGACCCAGCATCGGGGCGTAGCTTTTGGGGCTGCCGGCGATATAACCGCCACCGTGGATAAAAAGCACGATCTTGCCGGGCGCACAGCGGCCACACTGGATGCGGTCCAGCCCGGCGCGATCCTGGATATGGCACAGATAGGGCGACGATCGGAACGCCAGCCGCGCCATGCGCTCAAACTCGGCGCGCGCCACCTGTGGCTCTTTTACAGTCAGCAGACGGGGCCGCGCCACATGGCGCAACCCGGTCACCAGCAGATCAAGTGCGCGGCTCACGCGAGGCGCGCCTCGATCGCCTCCCAGACCTTTTCGGCGATATTGACGCCGTTGAACCGCTCCAGCTCCTGAATGCCGGTGGGCGAGGTCACGTTGATCTCGGTCAGGTAGTCACCGATGACGTCGATGCCGACAAACACCTGGCCGCGCTCTTTCAGCAGCGGGCCGATCGCGGCGCAGATTTCAAGGTCACGGTCGGTCAGGCCAATCTTTTCGGGCCGCCCGCCCACATGCATGTTGGAGCGTGTTTCCCCCGCTGCGGGCACGCGGTTGATCGCGCCGACCGGTTCGCCATCCACAAGGATCACCCGCTTGTCACCATTGGACACATCCGGCAGGAATTTCTGCACGATCAGCGGCTCGCGGCTGAAGCCGGTAAACAGCTCGTGCAGAGACGACAGGTTGCGGTCATTGGCATCCAGCCGGAACACGCCGGCCCCGCCATTGCCATAGAGCGGTTTCAGGATCACATCGCCATGTTTGGCCTTGAACGCCTTGATGGTGTCCAGATCGCGGGCGATGGTGGTCGGCGGCGTCAGCTCCGGGAAGTCCAGAACCAGCAGTTTTTCCGGGTAGTTGCGCACCCAGAAGGGATCATTCACCACCAGCGTCACGTCCTTCAGCCGGTCAAGCAGATGGGTCGCGGTGATGTAGTGCATGTCGAACGGCGGATCCTGGCGCAGCCAGACCACGTCGAAATCCGCCAGATCGACCTCGCGCATGTCTCCCAGCGTGGCCGGGGTACCGGCAACGCGCTGCACCACCATGTCCTGACCGCGCGCGGTAATGCGCCCTTCCTGATAGGCCAGTTGATCGGGATCGTAATAAAACAGGTCGTGCCCGCGCTTCTGGGCTTCTTCGGCGAGGCGAAAGCTGCTGTCGGCATTAATGTCGACGCCCATGATCGGGTCCATCTGAAATGCGATTTTCATACTATGTGTCCCTTGTTTCACCATCGTTACATGGCGCAGGCGCGGGCCATGTTCAATGGCTCAGCCGTGGCCATAGGCATTTTCGATAATCTCCACCTCGCCCGCGCCCCAGACCAGCACCACATCAAGCCGCGCGTCGGTGAGTTGCCCCTTGGGTTCGGCATCGAGGAAGGCCGCCGCGCTTGCCATCACCCGCTGCATTTGCGCAGGGCGAATACGGGCGGCGGCTGCGTCGCGGGTGGCGCTCGACTTGACCTCGGCAAAGATCACGCCGTCGCCGTCCCGCAGGATCAGATCAATCTCGCCATGCGGGCCGCGCCAGCGGGTTTCGGCCACCGCATACCCACGGGCGAGATACGCGCGAATGGCGATCTCCTCGGCGGCAGCGCCTGCGATATGAGACCGTTGCCCCGTCGCCCGTTTGCCCTGCCCCATGCTGACCGCCCTCAGTCCTCGCGCGCGATCTGAAGCGCTTGTTGATAGATCTTGCGACGTGGCTCGCCATGCGCCTCGGCGACAATGGCGGCTGCATCCTTGACCGAGTTGTCCCGCAACGCCGCGCGCAGGTCGGCCTCCAGATCCGCGGCGCTGGCCGCGGCCGCCCGCTGACGGTCCACGAGGATGACGATTTCACCCTTTACCGGCGCGTCGGCAAGTCCCGCGGCAAGATCGGCGAGCGATCCGCGGCGGACCTCTTCAAATTTTTTGGTGAGCTCACGGCACAGCGCCGCCTCGCGCCCGCCAAGGACTGCCGCCATATCCGCAAGCGAGGCCGCGACGCGTTTGGGTGATTCGTAAAACACCAGGGTGCCGGGGATATTCGCCACCTCTTCCAGGCGCTTGCGCCGCGCGCCGCTGGCGTTGGGCAGGAACCCGGCAAAGAAAAACGCATCCGTCGGCAGGCCTGCAAGCGTGAGCGCGCAAAGCGCGGCAGAGGCCCCCGGTGCCGCGGTCACCAGATGGCCTGCCTGCGCCGCCTCCCGGCTCAGGTCATAGCCCGGGTCGGCAATCATCGGCATGCCCGCCTCGGACGCATAAGCCACCGATTTTCCTGCCGCAAGATCCGCCATCAGACGCGCGCGTGCCCCGGCCCCGGAGTGGTCATGATAGGCCACGACGGGGCGTTCCCCCAGTGGCACCCCGTGGATGTCGAGGAGCTTGCGCATGGAGCGCGTATCCTCGGCCGCGATCACGTCCGCCGAGGCCAGGACGTCGAGCGCGCGCAGGGTGATGTCCCGTGCGGTGCCGATGGGCGTTGCGACGAAGTACAACCCCGGCGGTAAACTGACGATTTTATGATTCACGCTGGACCCGCTTTTCTGGTCGTCTATGATCGCCCCGAACCAAAACGGGTGCGCGATGCATAACGCCGCAGCCCGGAACAGGGAGTTTATGCGCTTTATGTTTGCTGTTTTCAATCGGGCCCGCAAGATTGTCCTGACCGCCACCGCCGTAGCGGCCTCCGCCCTTGTGGCGGCCTGTGACCCCGGCGCGATTTCCGGCGGGGGACCGACCATCAACACCTCGAAACCTGTCCCTGTTGCTCTGCTGGTGCCACGCGGGTCGGCGCAGCGCGGCGATGATGTGCTGGCGAAAAGCCTGGAAAACGCGGCGCGTCTGGCAATCGCCGACCTCAACGGTGTGCAGGTGGACCTGCGCGTCTACGACACCGCCGGCAACCCGCAGACCGCCGCCAATGTGGCGACACTGGCGGTGCAGGACGGGGCGCGCATCATCCTCGGCCCGGTCTACGCCGAAGCCGCCAATGCCGCAGGCATCGCGGCGGCCAAGCGCGGCGTCAACGTGCTGGCCTTTTCCAACAACACCTCGATCGCCGGCGGCAATGTCTTTGTCATGGGCGCCACCTTCGACAACTCCGCCAACCGGCTGACGCAATATGCGGCCCGCCAGGGCAAACGCACCATGGTCGTGGTCTCCGGCAACAATGCCGCAGGCCAGGCGGGCCGCTCGGCCATCCAGCTGGCCGCCGTTCAAAGCGGCATGACGCTGGCCGGCAATGTGAGCTACGACCTGTCGCAGCAGGGCGTCATCAACGCGGTTCCAACCATTACCAACAGCGTGCGCCAGTCCAATGCGGATGTCATGTTCATGACCGCCACCACCGCAGGTGCGCTGCCGCTGCTGACGCAGCTGCTGCCCGAGGCCGGCGTGAAGACCACCGACGTGCAGTACATGGGCCTCACCCGTTGGGACATTCCCGCCCAGACGCTGGAGCTGCCCGGCGTGCAGAACGGCTGGTTCGCCCTGCCCGACCCGCAGAAGACCGAAGCCTTCCGGGCGCGCTATCAATCCACCTATGGTGCAGCCCCGCACCCCATCGGCGGCCTCGCCTATGACGGGATCGCCGCGATCGGCGCGCTTGTCAGCGCCGGCAATTCCGGTGCCCTCACCGGCGCTGCCCTGACCCAGCCCGCGGGCTTCCAGGGCACCGGTGGTATTTTCCGCCTGCGCCCGGATGGCACCAATGAACGCGGCCTTGCCGTTGCCACGATCCAGGATCAGAAAGTCGTCATCATTGACCCAGCGCCCAGAAGTTTCCCCGGAGCCGGTTCCTGAACCGGCGGACGCCAACACCAAAATCCTTCCTGAACCTCTGGGGTCGCTGATCTGCGACCCCAGTGCGATTTTTGACACCGACGCGATCCGCGCCCGGGTGCATGAACTGTCTCAGGAGGTGCAGGGGGCCGAGTTTCGCGCCGCCGTGGTGACGCTGTTGCGCGAGGCCAACCAGGCCGGGCGCAGTGCCATTGCCGAGGCCTTTGAACTCCAGCCCTTTGCCGCCCGGGAGCTCGCGCGGTCCTATACCTATCTGACCGATGGGCTGGTGACGACGGCACTGACTGCGGCGGTGGACGTGCTGCACCCGATCGCCACCCCCACGACAGGTGAACGGATCTCTGTCTTTGCGGTGGGGGGCTATGGCCGGGGGGAGATGGCGCCCTTTTCCGACGTCGACCTGCTGTTCCTGACGCCCTACAAGATCACCGCCTGGGCGGAGAGCGTGATTGAATCCATGCTCTATATCCTGTGGGATCTGCGGCTGAAGGTCGGCCATTCCAGCCGCACCATCAAGGACTGCATCCGCCTAGGCTCCGAGGATTTCACCATCCGGACCGCCATGCTGGAGCACCGGTTTCTGGCCGGTCACGGCCCCCTCGCGGCAGAATTGGAAGAGCGTTTGGCCAAGGATCTCTTTGCCAAGGACGCCGCCGAGTTCATCGACGCCAAGCTGGCCGAACGCGACGCCCGCCACCTGAAGCAGGGCGAGCGCTACATGGTGGAGCCCAACGTCAAGGAGGGCAAAGGCGGCTTGCGCGATCTGCAATCGCTGTTCTGGATCGCCAAGTATCTCTACAAGGTGCAGGACGTGGCCGAACTGGTGCCCCTTGGCCTGTTTCGCCCCGAAGAATTTGATTTCTTTGCAAAGGCTGAAAACTTCCTCTGGGCCGTGCGGGCGCATCTGCATCTGAGTGCGGGGCGCGCCACCGAGCAACTGACCTTTGACATGCAGGTGCAGGTCGCCGAGCGCATGGGCTATCAGGACACGTCTGGTCGGCGCGCGGTCGAGGTCTTCATGCAGGATTACTTCCGCCATGCCACGCAGGTGGGCGATGTGACCCGCATCCTGCTCTCCAAACTCGAAGACAGCCAGCTCAAGAGCGAACCGCTGCTGGAGCGCATCTTCCGGCGCAAACCGCGCGTCAAACCCGGCTATAAGATCAATCACAACCGTCTGGAAATTGCCGACCCCGAGAGTTTCCTGCAGGACAAGCTGAACCTGTTGCGCATGTTCGAAGAGGCGCTGCGCACAGGCTTGTTGCTGCATCCTGACAGCATGCGACTGGTGCGCGGCAACCTGCATCTGATTGATGACGAAATGCGCAACAACCCGGATGCGCGGCGGATCTTCATCGACCTGCTGCTGAAACACGGCAACCCGGAGCGCGTGCTGCGGCGCATGAATGAACTGGGGGTTCTGTCGACCTTCATCCCGGAGTTCGAGCCGATCGTGGCGATGATGCAGTTCAACATGTATCACTCCTACACGGTGGATGAGCACACGATCCAAGTGATCTCCAACTTCTCTGCCATTGAGCGGGGCGAGCTGGAGGATGAGTTGCCGCTGTCGTCCTCGCTGATCAAACAGGGCGTCAATCGCAAGGTGCTGATCATCGCCATGCTGCTGCATGACATCGGCAAGGGACGTCCGCAGGACCACTCTATTCTTGGCGCGCAGATCGCCCGCAAGGTCGCGCCTCGGCTGGGGCTCAACAAATCCGAATCCGAGACGGTGGAATGGCTGGTGCGCTACCATCTGCTGATGTCGGACACCGCACAGAAACGCGACATTGCCGACCCGCGCACGGTGCGCGATTTTGCCAAGGCGGTGCAGACGGTCAAACGGCTGGATCTCTTGCTGCTGCTGACGGTCTGCGACATTCGCGGCGTCGGCCCGGATACGTGGAACAACTGGAAAGCGGTGCTCTTGCGCGCGCTTTATAACCAGACCCGCGATGCGATGGAGAACGGGCTCGAAGCCTTTAACCGCGAGCATCGCGGCACCGAGGCCAAGAAACGCCTGCGCAAGGCCCTGCCCGACTGGGAAAAAGCCGCCGTCAAACGCGAAACCGCCCGCCATTATCCGCCCTATTGGCAGGGGCTGCATGTCACCGCGCATGTGGATTTTGCCGAGATGCTGCGCGAGATCGACAGGCTGGATGACCCTTCGGCCATGCTGGTGCGTCTGCACCCGGACGAAGACCGCGACGCCACCCGCGCCTGTTTCGTGATGCCGGACCATCCGGGCATTTTTGCCCGTATCGCGGGCGCGCTGGCGCTGGTGGGGGCCAATGTGGTCGATGCGCGCAGCTACACCACCAAGGACGGGTTTGTGACCGATGCCTTCTGGATTCAGGATGCTGACGGTCACCCGTTCGAGGCCTCCCGCCTGCCCCGCCTGCGCAGCATGATCGAGAAAACCCTGCATGGTGAAGTGATCGCCCGCGACGCGCTGAAATCGCGCGACAAGATCAAGAAGCGCGAGCGCGCGTTCCGGGTGCCGACCCATATCACCTTTGATAACGACGGTTCCGATATCTACACCATCATCGAGGTGGACACCCGCGACCGCCCCGGCCTGCTCTATGACCTGGCGCGCACCTTGGCGGCGGCGAACGTCTATATCGCCAATGCGGTCATCGCGACCTACGGCGAACAGGTGGTGGACAGTTTCTACGTCAAGGACATGTTCGGTTTGAAATACCACTCCGCAGCCAAGCAGCAGTCGCTCGAGAAAAAACTGCGCGAAGCCATCATCGACGGTGCAAAGCGGGCCGATACATGAAGCCGATCAAATTGATGTCCGGCTTTATGACAGTCGGATTCTGGACGCTGGCGAGCCGGGTTCTGGGCTTCATGCGTGAAATCCTGATCGCCGCCTATATCGGTCCCGGTGTTCTGGGAGATGCGTTTTACGCCGCCTTCCGCCTGCCCAATATGTTCCGCCGTTTCTTTGCCGAGGGCGCGTTCAACGCAGCCTTCGTGCCGATGTTTGCCAAACGCTGGGAGGCGGATGAGAACCCGCAGGGCTTTGCCCAAGATGCGTTCAATCTTCTTGCCGCCTCGGTTCTGTTGCTGACGGCATTGGGCATGGTGTTCATGCCGGCGCTGGTGCTGCTGACCGCCGGTGGTTTTGACGGCGATGCGCGGTTTGATCTGACCGTGGGCTATGGCCGCATTGTCTTTCCTTATATCCTCTGCATGTCGCTGGCCGCACTGTTTTCCGGCGTTTTGAATGCCACCGGGCGCTTTGCGGCAGCGGCGGCGGCGCCGGTGCTGTTGAACATCCTCGCCTGCGCCGCAATGATCGCGGGCGCTTTACTCGGACAAGAGGTAATCGACTGGCTGGTCTGGGTGATCCCCTTTGCAGGCATCGCGCAACTGGCGCTGGTCTGGAGCGCCGCCGCACGTGCGGGCATCTCCCTGCGCCCCGGATTGCCCCGCCTCACCCCCGAGATGAAGCAACTGGTGCGCGTCGCCCTGCCCGCCGCCCTCGCGATGGGGGTGACACAGGTCAATCTGGTGGTGGGTCAGGCAGTTGCCTCCAGCTACGCCGGTGCGGTTTCCTGGCTTTCGCTGGCGGATCGGCTCTATCAATTGCCGCTTGGCGTGGTGGGCATCGCGGTGGGCATCGTCTTGCTGCCCGACCTGTCGCGCCGCCTGCGGGCCGGAGACGATCAGGGCGCGCAGGATGCGCTGTCGCGCGCGGGCGAGTTTTCCCTGCTGCTGACGATCCCATCCGCCGTGGCCTTTATCGCCATTCCGCTGCCGCTGGTCTCTGTCCTGTATGAGCGTGGCGCAACGGGACCGCAGGATGCGGCAGCCATTGCCATGGCCGTGGCCATCTACGGCGCAGGGCTGCCGGCGTTTGTTCTGCAAAAAGTGCTGCAACCGCTCTACTTTGCGCGCGAAGACACTCGTAGCCCGTTTCACTACGCGCTTGTTGCAATGGTGGTGAACGCCGTTCTTGCGGTGGGATTGCAACCTGTCTTTGGCTGGCTGGCCCCGGCCATCGCCGCCCCGGCGGCGGGCTGGGTGATGGTGCTGCAACTCTGGCTCGGCGCACGGCGCATGGGGGCGGCGGCGCAGTTTGACGCGCGCTTTCAACGCCGTTGCTTGCGCATCGTGCTGGCATCAATTGCCATGGGCGGCGTTTTGTTCGCCGCCGCCGCACTGCTCGGCCCGGCATTGGCGACGGCCTACTGGCGCTACCTCGCCCTGCTGGCGCTGATCGTGATCGGTGCGGTGGCCTATTTCGCCATCGGCCAGATCATCGGGGCCTTCAGACTGTCGGAGTTCAGATCGGCCCTGCGGCGCGGCAAAGCCTGACCGCGGGGCCCCACCCCATCACCGTTCCTGACGCAGTTTCTGCAAGATCCGCGCCCACCCGCCGGGCACCAGAAAGAACGACATCATAAATCCGGTGCCAAAGCCCGCGAGGTCGGCCACCCACTCCGGGCTGCCGCCAAAGATCAGGCCAAAGAGCAGCTGAATACCCATCAAGAAGGCAATCAGGGAGAACGCCCGATATTGCTGCGCCCCCACGGTCGCAAGCGACAGCCACAACAGATGGGTAAACCCACCAATCAGCCCATAGACCGCCGGAAAGCCCCCGATCAACGCCACATTGCCGCCCACCAAGAGCGCATAGGCCAGCGCCCCGCCGATGGCAGAGCCGAGAAAGATCAACACCACGGCGATCTCTCCCATCGCTTCGCCCACCATCTTGCCCATGGCCAGCAGGAACACGCAGACAAAGATCGTCTGGGTAAAAACGCCATGCACAAAAGCGTAGGAGACAAAGCGCTTTAGCAGATCAAAGGGCCAGGTTCCGCTCTCCCACATCCACCAGAAATACTGCGCGCCAAAGCCGTATTCCTGTAGCGCGCTCAATCGCCAGCCGACCGCCTCCGGCCCGCCGATCAGGCCGCGCGCGCCGAGCGAGAACACCACTTCGATCCCGAGGATCACGATCACCAGAGCCACCACCACCGGTGGCAGCGCGTTAAAGGGGGATTGGTTTTGATCTTGCATTGGTCCTGCTCTCCGGCGCTCTCTCGCGCTCTCTGCGGGTCTAGGCCTGTTGACGACACTCTGCGCCATGGGTAAGCGACGATGGTGCATAATTCCAGACGGGAGTTTTCGACGATGAGCGAAACCAGCTTCACCCCGCGTGTCTTTTCAGGCATCCAGCCTTCGGGCAATCTGCATCTGGGGAATTACCTCGGTGCATTGAAGCGGTTCGTCGACTGGCAAGCGCGGGATGTGGAATCCATCTACTGTATGGTGGACCTGCATGCGATCACCGTCTGGCAAGACCCGGCTGATCTGAAAAAGGCCACCCGTGAGCTGTGCGCCGGTTTTATCGCCGCCGGGCTTGATCCGGAAAAATCCATTCTGATCAACCAGAGCCAGGTACCAGAGCACGCGCAACTGGCCTGGATCTTCAACTGTGTCGCCCGCATGGGCTGGATGCAGCGGATGACCCAGTGGAAGGACAAGGCCGGCAAGAACCAGCAGAATGCCTCGCTCGGCCTGCTGGCCTATCCCGCGCTGATGGCGGCGGATATCCTTGTCTATCACGCCACCCATGTGCCGGTGGGCGAGGATCAGAAACAGCACCTTGAGCTGACCCGCGACATCGCGATCAAGTTCAACCACGACTACGGTGTGAATTTCTTCCCCGAGACCGAGCCGGTGATCGAGGGCGCGGCCACCCGGGTGATGTCCCTGCGCGATGGGTCCAAGAAGATGTCGAAATCGGACCCCTCTGATGCGAGCCGCATCAACCTGACCGATGATGCCGACACCATCGCCAAGAAGATCCGCAAGGCCAAAACCGACCCCGAGGCCCTGCCTTCGGAAGCCAAAGGGCTGGAGGACCGCCCGGAGGCCCGCAACCTGGTCAACATCTACGCGGCCATGTCCGGCCAATCGGTGGATCAGGTGCTGGCGGATGTGGGTGGCAAGCAGTTCTCGGAGTTCAAACCAATGCTGGCGGATCTGGCGGTTGAAAAAATGGCTCCGATCACCACCGAAATGGCCCGGTTGATGGAAAATCAGGACGAGATCGACAAGATCCTCGCCCGAGGCTCCGAACGCGCACGCGAGATCACCGTACCGATCCTGCGCAAGACCTACGACATCGTCGGCATGGTTGCGCCGGTCGAAATCTGACCTGCGCAACACTGCCGTCCGAACACGCCAAGGGCCGCCCAGAGGGTGGCCCTTACGTATATGTGATGCAACTTTTGTCCGGTTCCTGCGTTCTTCAGTCACAGTCATGTGCTGACACAGGAAAGGACGCGCAATGAAACCGGGATTCTTCAGATCGGCCACCGCATTGGCCGTCATCACCTCGCTGGCGGCACCGATGCCGGTCGTGGCCCAAACTGAAGGCGACGCAGCATTCGATCTCAGCCAGATGAGCGAAACCGAAATCGCGGCGCTGGTGGAGCGTTGCCGAGAAGGCGCTGAGGCGGATGCAGAGGCCGAAGGGACTGACCCGATTGCCGCGTTCTGCGCAGAATATGGTGAAGGCACCTATGATGAGGCGCTGCCGGTTGAGTTGCAGTCCGGCTCCATCCTGTCGGCCTTGGCACCGGCCGCTGAGGAAGTGAGCGACCTCGAACAGAAACTGGAAGAGGCGGCAGACGCTGTACCAGAACCCGCAGCAGAAGCGGACGCTGGCGAAGAGGTGCAAGAAGCGCCCCTCGATGAGGCCTCTGCTGCGGAGGCTGAAGACACCACCGCCCCCGCCGAGACGACCGACAGCACCGCTGAAACAGAGCCCGCAGAGGCAGAGCAATCTGCCGAGGCCGATCAAACAGAAGGCGCTGCGACTGACGCAGACGCGGCAGTTGAAGCACAACCAACCACCGATGAGCCCGCTGAAGCGCTAGCGGAGGAACTGGCCGCAGAAAACGCCGATGCCACCACCGAGGCTGAGGCTGAGGCTGAGGCTGAGGCTGAGGCTGAGGCTGAGGCTGAGGCTGAGGCTGAGGCTGAGGTGGCCGAGACCGCTCCTGTTTACAACCCCGAAGTCACCGAACGCAACAGTCAGGAACAAGCCGACGCATTGGCGGACACCCAGACCGAAACAACTGCCGCTGCCGCAGCAGGGGATGACGCGGATGCCGAAGCTGAGGTGATTGAAGAGACCGTGACCGAAGACACCGCGCGCAGCTCTGCGGAGGAATTCGACACCAAGGTGAACGAGACCGCCGCGGCCGAAGACGCCGCCCCTGCCGCACCGAGCGCCGAAGCAGACTCCGATGATGGCCTGTCCAAACTGGAAAAGGCCGCGCTCTTGGGGCTTGGCGCCTTTGCGGTTGGCCAATTGCTGAAGTCCGGCGAGACCGTGGTCTCTAACAGCGGGGACCGCGCGGTGGTTGAACAGGACGGCCAGTATCGCGTCATCAAGAATGACGACGCCCTGCTGCGCCAGCCGGGGTCGAACGTGAAGACCTATCAGTTCAAGGACGGCTCCACCCGCACCGTGGTCACGCGCGACGACGGTATTGAGGTCGAAACCATCCGCGCCGCCGATGGCCGTGTGTTGCGCCGCAGCAAGACCCTGACCGATGGCCGCACGGTGGTGTTGTTCGACGACACGCAACAGGCCGAAAAGGTCGTGGTGACCGACCTGCCCGAGGCGGCGCCGCGCCGGAGTGCCTTCGCAACCGATGGCAGCATCTCCGCCGAGGATCTCGCCGCCGCGCTTGCGGCGCAACAGCCCGAAGGCGTTGACCGTCGTTTCTCGCTGGCACAGGTGCGCAACATCGATGCGGTGCGCCGATTGGTGCCGGAAATCAACGTCGACAAGGTGACGTTTGAGACCGG
Organism: Epibacterium sp. MM17-32; assembly: GCF_022348205.1. NCBI lineage: Bacteria > Pseudomonadati > Pseudomonadota > Alphaproteobacteria > Rhodobacterales > Roseobacteraceae > Epibacterium > Epibacterium sp. MM17-32. Next base: position 120,153 of record NZ_JAKRFC010000009.1, read on the forward strand.
CTCCTCGGTGATCCGCCCGGAGCAGGCCGAAGAGCTGACGGACCTTGGCAATGCGCTGCGCCAGATGGTCGAGCAAAATCCAACTGAGGTGTTCCTGATCGAGGGCCACACCGATGCGGTGGGGGCGGCGACCTATAACCTCGCGCTGTCGGATCGCCGGGCGGAAACCGTGGCGCTGGCGCTGACCGAGTATTTTGACGTGCCGCCGGAAAACATGGTCATTCAGGGCTATGGCGAAAGCGATCTGGCGGTGCCAGTGCTGGACGCCGAACGGGCCAACCGGCGTGTCACCGTGCGCCGCATTACACCGCTGCTGGCGTCCCGGCAGTAAGCCGCGACGGCCAGACCCGAACACAATTTGCCCCGGCGCTGCGCCGGGGCTTTTTCTGTTGCAATCCTGTTCCGCTGCAAAGGCCTTCGCACAGCGGGCGACAAAAAACAGCCGCCCCTGTCGGAGCGGCTGCTGTCATCTGATCTTGGTCCAGGCAGGTTACGGGCACGCGGCCTTGTAGGTCTGACCTGCACTGTTGCGATAGGTACATTGACGCGGCGCGTTTGCCCCCACCTGCGCGCCCACGGCGCCGCCGATCAGAGTCGCGGCCGTCTTGCCGCTGCCGGAGCCGACCTGGTTGCCCACTGCTGCACCGGCCAAGGCGCCGGTCACCGCATTGATGTCCTGATTGTCGGAGCAGCCCGCCACAAACACGCTGGCCGCAAAGAGCGCCGCAAGAACGCCAGAAGTCTTAGACATAATCCCATCTCCTCTCTGATTTCCCGGGGAGACAGGGCCGAAACCACGCAGGGCCATCGCCGCCACATACGCCTCAACCCCACCCCGGTGATGGTTAATCGTCCTTGACTAAACGTAGGGCGGCGCGGAATGTTCCCAAGCTTTTGGCCAGAAGAGCCATGGCGCGAGCAAGCTCTTGCCGATGTATATCGACGGCAGCCTAAAGCCCCGCAACCCCTTCCAGCGTCAGGCGCGCGACCAGATCGGCATAGCCTTTGCGGTCTTCGGTGTCGGCATCGGCATTCCACATGTAATGCCAGTTCAACATGCCAAAGACAGACATGGTGACCGCCCGCAGCTTGCCCTTGTCCGCACCAAGCGTCTCGGGTGCGGCGTCGCGGATGGCGGCGCTCATGAATTTCACCATTTCACGCTGATAGGCGCGCAGATGCTCCTGTTGTGGGTCCGGCAGGGCCGAAATCGCGTTGAGCTGCACCTTGTGCTCGTGATCCGCCCCCTCATAGGCCAAGAGCACCTCTGTCAGGATACATCTCAGCCGCGCCACCGGGTCTAGATCGCTCAGGTCCATCTGGCAGACCCGATCCCGCAGCCTGCGCAGGTAGCTGTCCAGCAGGTCGAACAGCAGCGCGTCCTTGCCCTCGTAATAGTGGTAGATATTGGCCTTCGAGATCCCGCAGGCGCGCGCGATCTGGGTCATCGAGGCCCGGTCATAGCCTTCTTCGGCAAACAGCCGCGCCGAGGCCGACAGGATCAGCGCGCGCTTTTGGTCGTGGTCTTTGGCAATGGTCCGGGCCAAGAGCGCCTATCCTTTCTCGCGATTGTCGACGACGCGGCGCGCCTTGCCCTGCGAGCGTTCGACACTGCCGGGCTCGCCTACAGAAATCTCTGCCGAGATGCCAACGATATCCTTGATCCGCTTGGCCAGCTGCTTGGTGCAGGCCTCACGTTGCGCGTGCGCAGTGGCCGCTGGCAAGACCTCAACATGGATGCGCATCGCGTCCATCCGGCCCTTGCTGTAAAGCTCGATCTGGTAATAGGGCGCGAGCGCCTCCACCGTCAGCATCTGCTCTTCGATCTGGCTGGGGAAGACATTGACACCGCGCAGGATGATCATGTCGTCCGACCGCCCGGTGATCTTGGCCATCCGCCGCATCGAACGCGCCGTGCCCGGCAGCAGGCGTGTCAGGTCACGGGTGCGGTAGCGCACCATCGGCAGGCCTTCCTTGGTCAGCGTGGTAAAGACCAGCTCGCCCAACTCGCCATCGGGCAGCACCGCGCCGGTTTCCGGGTCGATGATTTCCGGCAGGAAGTGATCCTCCCAGATGACCGGCCCGTCCTTGGTTTCCACACATTCATTGGCAACGCCCGGCCCCATGATTTCCGAGAGGCCGTAGATATCGACCGCATGCATATCAAAGGCCGCCTCGACCTCGCGGCGCATCGCATCGGTCCAGGGTTCCGCGCCAAAGACGCCAACCTTCAGCGAAGAGCTGCGCGGGTCGATCCCCATGCGGTGATACTGCTCAAGGATGTTGAGCATGTAGGACGGCGTCACCATAATGCCGTCTGGGCGGAAATCCTCGATCAGCGTCACTTGCTTTTCGGTCTGGCCGCCCGACATCGGCACCACCGTCGCGCCGAGGCGTTCAATGCCGTAATGCGCGCCAAGCCCGCCAGTGAACAGCCCATAGCCATAGGCGTTATGCACCATATCGCCGCGCCGCAGACCGGACGCGCGCAAGGACCGCGCCAGAAGGTCCGCCCAGGTGTCGATGTCCTTTTGCGTGTAGCCCACCACCGTGGGCTTGCCCGTGGTGCCGGAAGACGCATGCACCCGGAGGATCTGCTCGCGCGGCACTGCAAACATGCCAAAAGGATAGGCATCGCGCAGATCGCCCTTGGTGGTGAAGGGAAACTTCGCCAGATCCGACAGCTCTTGCAAATCGTCCGGGTGTACCCCAGCCGCGTCGAACCGCGCCTTATACATCGCCACATTGTCGTAGGCATGGCGCAGCGACCATTTCAGGCGCTCCAGTTGCAGGCTGCGGATCTCGTCGATGGACGCGATCTCGATCGGGTCAAGGTCTGACCGGTTGGGTGTCAAATCTATCATTGGCGTCCTCCGTCGCGGGATAGTCCTGGTGCCGCTTAATCGCGGGGCATAGGCGCATCGGTTTCCTCAAACAGATGCCCTTTGATGGCGCGCGAGCAGCCGCGCATTTCTGCGATCAGCTGTCCGTCCTGATTTTTGACGCTCACGTCATAGATACCGCTGCGCCCGGTCAGCGAGACCTCGCGGGCCTCGGCCAGAAGCCGGTCACCTTTGCGCCCCGGCGCGATAAAGCTGATCATATTGTGCTGCGCCACCGTCGCCTGATTGCGGCTGTTGCAAGCAAAGGCAAAGGCGCTGTCGGCGAGCATGAAGATCACACCGCCATGGCAGATCCCATGGCCGTTGCAGTGATGCGCCTCGACGGTCAGGGCCAGCGCGGCACTGCCCTCATCGACGCGTTCGATGCCCATACCGGCCCATTTGGACGCCTGATCGTCGGCCCACATGGCGGCGGCGGATTTCTCGGCCCGGGTCTTTGCGGTCATGGTCATGGCTTATTCCCCCCGAAACACCGGCTGGCGCTTTTCAAGAAATGCCCGCACGCCTTCGGCGTAATCCGCGCTCTCACCACAGGTTTTCATGGCATCCGCCTCGCGCTCCAGCTGCTCGGCCAGCGTATAGGCCCCCGAGGTCTGGATCAGCGATTTGGTCAGGCTCAGCCCCAGCGTCGGCCCATCGGCGAGCTTGGCCGTCAGGGCGCGCGCCTCGGTCATTAGCACGTCATCGGCAACGCATTTCCAGATCAGCCCCCAATCAGCGGCTTGCTCGGCGCTCAGCGGCTCTCCGGTCAGTGCCAGCGCCTTGGCGCGGGCCTCGCCCAGCAGGCGCGGCAGGTGATAGCTGCCAGCCGTGTCGGGGATCAGCCCGACCTTGGCAAAGGACTGGATGAATTTCGCGCTCTGCGCTGCCAACACTATGTCTGCCGCCAGCGACAGGTTTGCCCCCGCCCCTGCCGCAACGCCATTTACGGCGCAGACCACCGGAAACTCCAACGCGCGGATCAGGTTCACCAGCGGCGCATAAAACGTGCGCACCGTATAGCCCAGATCCACCGGGCCACTCGCCGCATCCGGGTTACGCGCCGACAGATCCTGCCCCGCGCAAAAACCCCGCCCCGCACCCGTCAGCAAGAGCGCCCGTTTTCCAGAATCGCGCGCCTCTTCAATGGCGGCACGCAGGGCCAGATGCATCTCATCGGTAAACGCATTGAGCCGATCCGGGCGGTTCAGCGTGATCTCGCACCACGTCCCGTGATCCTGTGTCAGAATGCTCTGTTCCATGATGCCTCCCCTCTCGCCCACGGCGGGCGATCCAGCGCCCGATTGGGAAAAGACTTGCATAAACCGACCGGACGGTCAATATATCTGATCAGGAAAATGGGCCGCCCCGAAACCGGGCGCAGGCACGTTGCACAACAGACTTCAGGGAGACCCGAAACATGTGCCCGAAAGATGTGGCGAGCTTTGCCGCCGGAGAATGGATCGCACCGGACAACAGCGCACGCGAGATTGCCTCTGCCATCACCGGAGAGGTGATCGCCCGCGCAGGCAATGCCACGCTCGATGTGCAAGCGATGCTCGATTATGCCCGCGATACGGGCGGCCCCGCCCTGCGCGCCATGACCTTCCATGACCGCGCCCGCATGCTCAAGGCGCTGGCGCAGCATTTGGACGCCCACAAACAGGAATTGTATGACCTGAGCTTTGACACTGGCGCGACCCAAAAGGACCACCTGATCGACGTGGACGGCGGCATCGGCACGGTGTTTGTCTTTGCCTCCAAGGGGCGGCGCGAGATGCCCGACAGCACCGTCTATGCAGACGGCGCGGTCGAGCAACTGTCGCGCCACGGCAGCTTTATGGGCCAGCACATCTGCACCTCGCTGCCAGGTGTTGCGGTGCATATCAATGCCTTCAACTTCCCGGTCTGGGGCATGCTGGAAAAGCTCGCACCCACCCTGCTCGCCGGTGTTCCGGCCATTGTAAAGCCGGCCACCGCCACCTGCTACGTCACCGAGGCGGCCGTGCGCCTGATGCTGGACAGCGGCCTTCTGCCCAAGGGCGCGCTACAATTGGTAAGCGGCGGCATTGGCGACATGCTGGACCGGCTGACCTGTCAGGATGTGGTGAGCTTTACCGGCTCTGCCGCGACCGCATTGAAGCTGCGCCAAACGCCTGCAATCGTTGAAAACTCCGTACGATTCGTGGCGGAACAAGACAGCCTCAATGCGTCGATCCTCGGCCCCGACGCAGCACCCGGCAGCGCGGAATTCGACCTCTTTCTGAAGGAAGTGCAGCGCGAAATGACCACCAAAGCGGGGCAGAAATGTACCGCCATCCGCCGCATCATCGTGCCTGACGCACAGGTTGACGCCGTTATCGAGGGGCTGAGCACCGCGCTGGCCAAAATCACCATTGGCGACCCACGCGCCGACAGCACCCGTATGGGCGCACTGGTCTCCGCGGCGCAGAAACGTGATGTGCTGGAGCAAGCCGCCAAGATCGCAACCGAAGCCACCCGCGTTTTTGGCGACCCCGACGACTTCACCGTTGAGGGCGCCGACAAGGACAAGGGTGCCTTTGTGCCGCCGATGCTGTTTCATTGCGCCGACCCCGACGCCGCGCACCACGTGCACGACACCGAGGCCTTTGGCCCCGTTTCCACCGTGATGGGCTACCGCGACCTTGCGCATGCCGCCGAACTGGCCAATCGCGGCCAAGGCTCTCTCGTGGCCTCGCTCATCACTGCCGACCCGGCGGTGGCGCGTGAGGTGACACTGAATATCGCGGCCTTCCATGGGCGGGTCTATATCAACAACGCCACCTCCATGAAGGAATCCACCGGCCACGGCTCTCCCCTGCCCCATATGGTGCATGGTGGCCCCGGTCGCGCGGGCGGCGGCGAGGAACTGGGCGGTGTGCGTGCGGTGAAACACTACATGCAACGCACCGCGGTGCAGGGCTCGCCCGAGATCCTGTCGGCCATTACCGGTAAATGGGTGCCCGGCAGCCCGGAGACCACCGGCCCGGCGCATCCCTTCACCCGGCGCTTTGGCGACTTGGCCATTGGCGAGACGCTGCACACCGCACCGCGCACCGTGACCAGCGACGACATCGCCCATTTTGCGCAGTTCACGGGTGATACGTTCTATGCCCACATGGATGACGCCGCCGCCGAACGGAACCCGTTTTTCCCGGGCCGCGTCGCACATGGCTATCTATTGTTGTCCTTTGCTGCGGGCATGTTCGTGCAGCCGGACGAGGGTCCGGTTCTGGCCAACACCGGGCTTGATAACCTGCGGTTCATGAAACCGGTGGTGCCGGGCGACAGCATCAAGGTGCGCCTCACCGTCAAGGCCAAGACCCCGCGCAACGAGGAATATGGCGAGATCCGCTGGCACGTGACGCTCACCAATCAGGACGACGAACTGGTGGCGGAATATGAGTTGCTGACGATGGTTGCGTTCTGAGCGCACCCGCCCGCATGTGAGGCCACCATGTTGCGATGGGGCTGGTGCTGCACCGCGCCAGCCCCTATCGTAATCCCATGACATTGGACGCACATGACTGGTTTTCCACTGCGCTGTCGGCGCTTGCAGAGCCGCAGGGCCAGAGGGTCTGGTCCATCATCATCTCCTTTCTCGGTGACATGGCGCAGGATGAGGACGCCGGTATCAGCAGCGCCGCGCTGACCCGGGTGATCACCCCGCTCGGCATCAAGCCCGAGGCCATCCGCGTCGCCCTTCACCGCTTGCGCAAGGATGGCTGGACCGACAGCGAGCGCAAGGGCCGCGGGTCTCGCCATGCGTTGACGCCGCATGGTCGCGCCCAATCCGCCCGCGTCACGCCGCGCATCTATGCACGCACCCCCTGCAGCGCCAAGGACTGGCACCTTCTGGTCGCTGGCACCTCCGAAGGGCTGGAGCATCTGGACCACCTTTCGGAAACCTCGCCCGACCACCTGATCCGGGTCAATCGGCAGGTTGGCCTTGCTTCCGGCGCCGACACCGCGTCCCGGCCGGACATGCTTGTGGTACGGGCCGACATTGCGCAGGTGCCCGCCTGGCTTCAGGATGACCTGTTCCCTGCCCCCCTGCGCCGCAGCTGCGCAGCGCTGAACGCAGCGCTTGCACCGCTCGGCCAGCCGCCGGAGCTGGACCCCCTGCGCCGCGCCTGCCTACGCACCCTGATCGTACACCGCTGGCGCCGCATCGCGCTGCGCCACCCCTGCCTGCCCCCGCGCTTTCATCCTGCCGATTGGGCCGGAGAGGCCTGCCGCCAGAAGGTCTTTGCCCTCCTTGATCGGCTCGACCGCCCGGACCTGAGTGATCTGGAGGCCGCAGACCCCTTGCCGCCAACAGAACAACTGCGCGCAGCCCCATAGCCATCCTTTTGTAAAATATGAACAAAACACAGCGGCAATAAAAAAAACCTGCAAAAATCTGGTTCTGGCTGATTTCGCCCTTGACCCTCTCGGCGGCATTCCGTAAATCGCCTCCACACAGCGAGCGGCGGAGTAGCTCAGTTGGTTAGAGCAGCGGAATCATAATCCGCGTGTCGGGGGTTCAAGTCCCTCCTCCGCTACCACCCTTCCCGGATATGCCTTACCAGACAGATGGCACGACAGAGGCGCGGTGGCGCCGACAGTGCTATGGCTGTGCATTCTCGATCTGAATCGACCTGAGCATCAGGCCCCGCTGCCACGGTATCGCTGATCGCATTGTATCGATCAAAGCTGGAATGATGCGCTGCCGTCTCCTTGTGGCACCGCTGTTCCTGATCGTCACCGGTTGACATGGCCCCCGCCCAGGTCTGCCTGTCGCAAAATGGCACGTCGCGCCCATCCAACACCCGTAAAATCTCCATAAGTAGCTGAAATATATAAAAAACGCTCTACGAACACAAAATTAGCGTTTTTCCGGCATTAATAGTTGCGTCGTGCGCTGCCTTTTACGAAGGAGACCCCAACGTGGTGCCTAAATTCTCAACCGTGTCACTGAAGTTGAAACTGCCCTTGTTGATGGTGGCGCTTACGGTCGCCTTTGTGATCACGGTCTCTTTTCTGATCTACACACTGGCAGATCGCAGCATTCGCGAGAATGTCGCAACGGCGCAGGCCTCCAAGGCGCAAGCGGGGGCCCAGGCCCTGGCCTTCAGCATTGGCGCGGCGCAACGGGATGTCGCCAACCTTGCCGCCCAGCCGACGACATTCCGCGCGATGAACAACTTCGAACGGGTCATCGGCATGATCGAGGATGACGACCCGATCGGCTTCCTCAAGCAGCACTATGTTGCCGACAACCCCAATGCCATCGAGCAGCGGGCAGATCTGGTCGATCCGGGCGATGGCTCCTATTACACGCAATCCCATGTGACCTATCACCCGACCTTTGTGCAGACCGCCGAGCTGAATGGCTATGCCGATATCTATCTGATCACGCCGGCCGGGCTTGTGGTCTATTCCACCCGCAAGCAGGCTGATTTTGCCGAAGACATCACGGGGGACGTGCTGTCAGGAAGCGCGCTGGCCCGGGTGGCGGCCGCGGCCCTGGACGCCGAACCCGGCACCGTGGTGGCTGCGGATTTTGAACCCTACAGCCCGGTGGGCAGCAACGATGCCTTCCTGGCCTCGCCCGTTCTGAACAAACGCGGGGCATCGGTTGGTGTGATTGCGGTTCGGATCGCCACCGATATGGTGCAAGCCGCACTCACCGCAAACCTCAGTGATCGTGGGCATGAGAATATTTTCCTGGTCAGCCCGGATGGCGTCGCCCGCAGCCCAAGCGTGGTTCCGGACGCCTTCGAGATGCTGGCCCCCCTGCCCGACGCACCGCATATCGCCGCTGCGCGCGCCGGAACCGCCGGACAGTTCGAAGATGTCATCACCGCCTCCGGCGAGCATGCGACCGCGGTGGTCATCCCCATGGAACTCGAGGGGTTTGACTGGTCCTTGGTCATGGAGACCGATGCGGAAACCGCCTTTGCCATGGTGAATCGCATCCGCACCTTGGTGCTGACACTGATTGGTGCCTCGATCGTGGTGTCCATTGGCGTGTCCTGGGCGGCTGCCAATCGGGTCACACGGCCGATCCACAGCCTGCGGGACGTCACCAACGCGCTTGCGAGTGAGGATTATGACGTCGAGATCACCGGCCTGCGACGCGGCGATGAGTTCGGGGATCTGGCCCGCAGCCTGGATACCTTCCGGGACAAGCTCAAATCGGCGGACGAGGCCAGCGCGCGCGAAATCGAAGCCCGGCAGGAGACCGACTTTGTTGTCGAGGAAATGAGCCAGGCCCTGTCGGATCTGCAAGACGGCAATCTTGTCTGTGAAATCCAGCGTCCCTTTGCCGCCCATTATGAAACCCTGCGGGAAAACTACAATCGCAGCCTGCAGAACCTGCGCCACTCCCTGCGCGAGGTGGTCGAGGCGGCGCAGCACGTGGACCGGTTCTCGCAGGAGCAGCGCGCCGCCGCCAATGAGATGGCAGAACGCACGGAAAGCCAGGGCGCGACGCTGGAAAAGACCGCAACCGCAATGCAGGATCTGACCAAGCGCCTGCGCGACACGGCGGAAAAGGCCACCGAGGTCGATACCACCATGCGCGGCACCCGGCGCGAAGCGGAACAGAGCAACGAGGTCGTCCGCTCTGCCGTTGCGGCCATGGACCAGATCCAGCAGGCCTCTGCCGAGATTTCCAAGATCATCAACATGATCGACGATATTGCCTTTCAGACCAACCTCTTGGCGTTGAATGCCGGGGTGGAGGCCGCACGGGCCGGATCTGCCGGGGCGGGCTTCGCGGTTGTGGCATCCGAGGTCCGCAATCTGGCGCGCCGCGCGTCGGAAGCCGCAGGCGAGATCAAGGCCCTCACCACGGCCAGCGAAGAACATGTGGCCAATGGGGTCTCGATGGTGGATCGCGCCGGCCACGCCCTGACCAGCATCATTCAGCAGGTCACGGATGTGAGCGACCTGGTGTCCGAGATCGCCGGCGGTGTCCAGCACCAGTCTCAGGGGCTCGAGGATATCAACAGCGCCATGCGCGAGCTTGACGCCGTGACCCAGCAGAACACCGCCATGGCCGAAGAGGCCTCGGCCGCCAGCCAGCTGCTGCAGAGCGAGGCCAACACGCTGACCCAGGTGACAGCGCGTTTCCAGATCGACGCCCCAATGAGCGCGGACGCCCCCGCCACATGGGAAGAGGTCGCAACGCCCCCCGCAGACGAAGACGGTGCAGAGGCGGGCGCCGACGCGCGCAGCGGCACCGGCTGACCCTCCGGGGTCACGCGCGGCTTGCGCTTTTTGCAGGAAAGGGACATCACCTTATACTAGATGCGCAACTTAAGTTTGCGCCCGTAAATATTTGTCGGCACTTTAAACGGGCATACAGCACAAAATTGCCCGAAAGAAGTGCGGCGTCCAGCGGGAGATGATGTCATGTCGGAGTCCAAAATCCGCAATATGGAAGAATTCGCCACGGTCAGCGGCATTTCCCGCCCAACCCTGTCGAAGTACTTCAATGATCCCGACAGTGTGCGTCCCTCCACGCGCAAAAAGATCGAGGCGGCGCTGGAAACGCACGACTACCGTCCGAATATCTACGCCATGAACCAGAACCGCCGGCTGACCAAGAACATCGGCATTGTGGTGCCATTCCTCGCTGATCCGTTCTTTGCCGAAATCGCCCGCGTGATCGAGAATCTGGTCATTGCGGGGGGCTTCCGCCCGATCCTGCTCAGTTCGCACGGCGAAACCGAACAGGAAAACGACAACCTGGAGTCGCTGCGCTCGATCCGCCCGGCGGGTGTGCTGCTGGCACCGCTGGGCCGCACCTCTGACGCGGAGGCGATCGAACGCTTTTGCGCCGATGTTCCGACCGTTCTCTTTGACAACTCCATTGGGGACCTCGGCGAGGCCTTTTTTGGCTTGGACAATCCGCAGAGCGTTGGAATGATGGTGAAATACCTCTGCGACACCGGAGAGCCGCCGGTGTTTTTCGAGATGCGGACCCCCACGAACCCAAACGCCTACAAACGGCGCAACACATATGTCGAAACGATGGAACGCCTGGGCGAGACGCCACAGCTGGTGCAGGTGGCTGGCGACACCTGGAACTTTGAGGACATCGGGTATCAGGGCGGGTTGCAGGCCATACAAGGGCGCGAGCTGGGCACCAACACCGTGCTCTGCTCCAATGACCGCCTGGCCATCGGTTTCCTGGCGGCCGCCTATGAATGCGGGCTTCGGGTCGGGCGTGGCAACGGCAGCGCGCTTCGTGTCGCCGGACACGACGACCACCCTTACGCACGTTTCACCTGCCCGCCGCTGACCACCGTCGCGCAGGATTACGCCGCCATCGCGACCCGCAGCGTCGAGGCGATTCTGAACCTGATCGAATCGGGCGAGCGGGCCGAAACGCGGATCACCACCCTGTTCTCCGGCACCCTGATCCAACGCAGTTCAGCGTAGTCACGCTGCTAAGCTGTTGAGAAATCGACCTCACCGCTTAATTTTTACGCGCGTAAAAATTTTATTGACGAAACCCGGACCTTCCCCCTACCGTATCTGCACAACATCCAGACACTAGGGAGGAAACGGATGTACCTGAGAAACGCACTTTGTGCGGCATCTGCACTTGCAGTCATGGCGGCTGGCGCCGTTCAGGCCGAAACAACGGTGACCATCGCCACCGTCAACAACGGCGACATGATCCGCATGCAGGGTCTGGCTGACGACTTCACCGCACAACACCCCGATATCAAACTGGAATGGGTCACGCTTGAGGAAAACGTGCTCCGTCAACGTGTCACCCAGGACATCGCCTCCAAGGGCGGCCAGTTCGACGTGATGACCATCGGCACCTATGAGGTCCCGATCTGGGCCAAGAATGACTGGCTGGTCTCGCTCAACGACATGCCATCGGACTGGGACGCCGACGACATCCTGCCCGCGATCCGCGGTGGTCTGACCGTTGACGGCGAGCTGTATGCCGCACCGTTCTACGGCGAAAGCTCCATGGTGATGTACCGCACCGACCTGATGGAAAAAGCGGGCCTCGAGATGCCCGAAGCCCCCACATGGGAGTTCATCAGGGAAGCCGCCGCCGGGATGACCGACGAGGCCGAAGGCATCTACGGCATCTGCCTGCGCGGCAAGGCCGGCTGGGGCGAGAACATGGCCTTCCTGACCGCCATGTCCAACTCCTTTGGCGCCAAGTGGTTCGACGAGAACTGGACCCCGCAGTTCGACTCCGAGCCGTGGAAGGCCACCCTCGACTTCTACATGGACCTGATGACGAATTATGGCCCTCCGGGCGCGTCCACCAACGGGTTCAATGAAAACCTGTCGCTGTTCCAGCAGGGCAAATGCGGCATGTGGATCGACGCCACCGTGGCGGCATCCTTTGTGACCAACCCCAACGACTCCACCGTGGCCGACAAGGTCGGTTTTGCACTGGCACCGGACAATGGTCTCGGCAAACGCGGCAACTGGCTCTGGGCGTGGACGCTGGCGGTCCCGGCTGGATCTGACGCCACCGATGAGGCCAAGACCTTTATCGAATGGGCCACCTCCAAAGGCTACACCGAGCTGGTCGCCTCCAAGGAAGGTTGGGCCAACGTGCCTCCGGGCACCCGCACCTCGCTCTATGAGAACCAGAAGTATCTCGACGCAGCCCCCTTTGCCGAGATGACCCTGAACTCGATCAACGCCGCCGACCCGACCAACCCCTCTGTGGACCCGGTCCCCTATACCGGCGTGCAATTTGTGGCGATCCCGGAGTTTGCGGGCATCGGCACGCAGGTCGGTCAGGAATTCTCGGCAGCGCTGGCCGGTCAGCAAACCGTGGATGAGGCGCTTGAAAAAGCACAGGCCCTCACCACCGACGAAATGGAAGCCGCAGGCTACTAACGTCACTCCTCCTCGGCCAGGGCTTTCGCACCCCGCGAACCCTGGCCCTTTTTTTCTCTATCGCAGTCTTCGGACAGGTGCCGCCTGTCTGATGAGGAGTCCCCCATGGCAACCCAGCATTCCCGCTCTGCCGCGCGCATCATGATGGCCCCGGCCGTCATCCTGCTGCTCGGCTGGATGCTCGTTCCGCTGACAATGACCCTTGTTTTCTCGTTCAAGAAGTATCTCCCCCTGAGGGGCGGCGATCTGGGTTGGGTCGGCTTTGACAATTACGTTCGTTTTGTCTCGTCCTCTGCCTTCTGGCCCAGCGTGCAGGCGACGCTTGTGATCGTCGGCGGCGTTCTGGCCATCACCGTCGTCTTCGGCGTGCTGCTGGCGCTGCTTCTGGATCAGCCGATGTGGGGTCAGGGGATCGTGCGAATCCTTGTAATTGCACCCTTTTTCGTGATGCCAACCGTGTCGGCACTGGTCTGGAAGAACATGTTCATGGACCCCGTGAACGGGCTCTTTGCGCATCTTTGGACATTCTTCGGCGCGGAGCCGATCTCCTGGCTCTCCGAGGCATCGATGCAGTCGATCATCCTGATCGTCAGCTGGCAGTGGCTGCCCTTTGCGACGCTGATCCTGCTGACCGCGATCCAGTCGCTCGACAGTGAGCAGCTTGAGGCAGCAGAGATGGATGGCGCAAGCCCCCTCGCCCGCTTTGGCTATATCATCCTGCCCCACCTTGGCCGGGCGATCACCGTTGTGGTTCTGATCCAGACGATCTTCCTGCTGTCGATCTTTGCCGAGATCTTTGTGACCACCCAGGGCTCCTTTGGCACCCGCACCCTGACCTATCTGATCTTCCAGCGTGTCCTGGAAAGCCAGAACGTCGGCCTCGGCTCCGCCGGCGGTGTCTATGCCATCATCCTTGCCAATATCGTTGCCGCATTCCTGATGCGCATCGTCGGCAAGAACCTCGACGCGTAAGGGAGGACCATTGATATGGCACGTTCCGTGACCCAACAACGCAAGGCGATCAACACCGTCGCCGCATGGGCGGTTGGTCTTTTGATCTTCTTCCCGATCCTCTGGACCATCCTGACCTCCTTCAAGACCGAGGCGCAGGCGATCAATGACCCGCCGCTGTTCTTCTTCTTTGACTGGACGCTGGAAAACTACGCCGTGGTGCAAGAGCGCTCCGACTACATGCGCTTTCTGTGGAATTCGATCGCGATCGCGGGCGGCTCCACCGTTCTGGGCATTATCATCGCGATCCCGGCAGCGTGGTCGATGGCCTTTGTGCCCTCCAAACGCACCAAGGATATCCTGCTGTGGATGCTCTCGACCAAGATGCTGCCTGCGGTGGGTGTGCTCTACCCGATCTATCTGATCTTCATCCGCCTTGGGATGCTCGACAGCCGCACTGGCCTCATCATTGTGCTGATGCTGTGCAACCTGCCGATCATCGTCTGGATGCTCTACACCTATTTCAAGGAAATCCCCGGCGAAATTCTCGAAGCGGCGCGGATGGATGGCGCAGGCCTCAAAGAAGAAATCCTCTATGTGCTGACGCCGATGGCGATCCCCGGCATCGCCTCCACGCTGTTGTTGAACATCATCCTCGCGTGGAACGAGGCCTTCTGGACGCTGAACCTGACGGCCGCCAAAGCCGCGCCTCTTACGGCCTTTATCGCCAGCTACTCCAGCCCCGAGGGCCTGTTTTACGCAAAACTCAGCGCGGCCTCCACCATGGCCATCGCGCCGATCCTGATCCTTGGCTGGTTCAGCCAGAAACAACTTGTGCGCGGCCTGACCTTTGGCGCTGTGAAATAAGGACGACGAACTATGGGACGTATTACACTCGACAAAGTCACCAAGAGCTTTGGTGCAACTGAGGTCATCCCGCCGCTGGACCTGACCATCGAAGACGGCGAATTCACAGTTTTCGTCGGCCCCTCGGGCTGCGGTAAATCCACGCTCCTGCGGCTGATCGCGGGGTTGGAGGACGTGTCCTCCGGCCAGATCCGCATCGACGGGCAGGATGCCACCTTGACGCCGCCCGCCAAACGCGGCCTTGCCATGGTGTTTCAATCCTATGCGCTCTATCCGCATATGTCGGTGCGCAAGAACATCGCCTTTCCGATGAAAATGGCAGGCATCGACGAAGCGGAACAGAACCGCCGGATCGAGTCCGCGGCCAAGGCGCTCAATCTCACCGACTATCTGGAACGCAAACCCGGCCAGCTTTCGGGTGGTCAGCGCCAGCGCGTCGCCATTGGCCGCGCCATTGTGCGCGAACCTGCGGCGTTCCTGTTTGACGAGCCGCTTTCCAACCTCGATGCGGCACTGCGTGTCGGCATGCGGCTGGAGATCTCCGAGCTGCACGAGCGGCTGAAGACCACCATGATCTACGTGACCCATGATCAGGTGGAGGCGATGACCATGGCCGACAAGATCGTGGTGCTGCGCGCCGGTCACATCGAACAGGTTGGCAGCCCGCTGGAGCTTTATCACAGCCCGCGCAACCTCTTTGTCGCAGGCTTTATCGGCTCGCCCAAGATGAACTTCATCACCGGTCCCGAGGCGGCGAAACACGATGCCGACACCATCGGCGTACGTCCCGAACATATCTCCATCAGCGATGGGGACGGGCCCTGGTCCGGTGTGGTCTCGGTGTCCGAGCACCTGGGATCGGACACGTTCTTTCACATCCACGACACGGGACTGGCCGAAACCATCACCGTGCGTGCGGATGGCGAAGTGGGCTTTCGCCACGGTGACCGGGTCAGCCTGACCCCGCGCAGTGACGTGATCCATCGTTTCGACGCCCAGGGTCTGAGGATCGCGCAATGAGGCTGAATGGCAAGAAAGCCCTGATCACCGGCGCGGCGCGTGGCATCGGTCGCGCCTTTGCCGAGGCCTACCTCCGCGAAGGCGCCGAGGTCGCCATCGCCGATATCGACACCGCGCGTGCCCGCGAGACCGCCGCGGAGCTTGGCGACAAGGCCGTTGCGGTAGAGCTTGACGTGACCCGGCAGGAGAGCATCGACGCCTGTATCGCGCAGACGACGGAGGCGCTTGGGCGCATCGACATTCTGGTCAACAACGCGGCGATTTTCACCGCTGCACCCCTGATCGAGATCACCCGCGCGGATTTTGCCCGCACCTTCGACATCAATGTGTCCGGCACGCTGTTCATGATGAAGGCGGTGGCAAAGCATATGATCGCCCGCGGTGGCGGCGGCAAGATCATCAATATGGCCAGCCAGGCCGGACGCCGGGGCGAGCCGCTGGTGGCGGTCTATTGCGCCTCCAAGGCGGCGATCATCAGCCTGACGCAATCGGCGGGGCTGAACCTGATCCAGCACGGCATAAACGTGAACGCCATCGCCCCCGGCGTGGTGGACGGCGAACATTGGGACGGCGTCGATGCCTTCTTTGCCAAATATGAAAACAAGGCCCCCGGCCAGAAGAAACAAGAGGTCGGCGCCGCCGTCCCCTTCGGCCGTATGGGCACCGCAGACGATCTGACCGGCATGGCCATCTTTCTGGCCAGCCAGGACGCCGATTACGTGGTGGCCCAGACCTATAATGTCGACGGTGGGAACTGGATGAGCTGATGAACGCCCTGTCTCTTTCGAATGCAACGCTGGCCTCCCTCCCCGAGGCCATCGCCCGCCCGACCTACGACCGCACAGCCCTGACACCCGGCATCGTCCACATCGGGCTCGGCAATTTTCACCGCGCCCATCAGAGTTGGTACCTGCATCGGCTCATGCAGCAGGGGGCGGCCCATGACTGGGCGATCCTGGGTGCCGGCGTGCGCCCCTATGACGCCGCCATGCGCGACCGTTTGCTGGCGCAGGATTGCCTGACCACGCTGATCGAACTGTCGCCCGACGCCACCTCGGCAGAGGTTGTGGGCTCGATGATCGACTACCTGCCGATCGAGGAGGGCAACGGCGCGCTGATCGCCGCCATGGCCCGGCCTGAGATCCGCATTGTCGCCCTGACCGTGACCGAAGGCGGCTATTATCAGGAGCCCGACGCCGGCGGTTTTGATCTTGGCCACGCGGACATCCAGCATGATATCGCCAACCCGGCCACGCCGCGTACCGCCTTTGGCGCGATCGTCGCTGCGCTTGGCCAACGGCGCGCGGCGGGCCACGGCCCCTTCACCGTGCAGAGCTGCGACAACCTGCAAGGCAACGGGGACATCACCCGTCAGATCGTGCTTGGCCTTGCCCGCGCGATCAACACCGACCTGGCCGACTGGATCAACGCGCAGTGCAGCTTTCCCAATTCCATGGTGGATTGCATCGTGCCGGCGACCGGCCCGGCCGAAATCGCCCGCGCTGCTGCGATGGGTGTTGCCGACACGGCGCCGGTCACGCATGAGCCCTACCGCCAGTGGGTGATCGAGGATGATTTCTGCGCGGGCCGCCCCGATTGGGATGCGGTGGGCGCGACCTTCACCGATGCGGTGCACGCCTATGAAACCATGAAGATCCGCATTCTGAACGCGGGCCATCAGGTTATCGCCAATGCGGGCGAACTGCTGTCCTGTGCAACCATTGCGGACTGCATGAGGGATCCCGACATCGCCGCGCTTTTTCACAAGGTCCAGTCCGAGGAAATCGCCCCCTATGTGCATCCCGTGCCGGAGATCACGCCGACGGATTACGTGGCGCTGATTGCTGCGCGGTTTTCCAATGCCGCGATCCACGACACCACCCGCCGGGTGGCGTTTGACGGATCGTCGCGCCACACCGGATTTATCCTGCCGGTGCTGCGTGATGCGCTCGATGCCGGTGGTTCGATCAGCGGGATCGCTCTGGTCGAGGCGCTGTGGGCGCGCATGTGCGCCGGCACCCGCGAAGACGGCAGCGACATTTCGCCCAATGATCCGCGGTGGGAGACGCTCGCCCTGAACGCTCAGGCGGCACGCCAGGATCCTCGGGCGTGGCTGGCACAGCCCGGGCTCTACGGGGACCTGTCGCGGAATGACCGGTTCGCGGCCTGCTTTGCCGATTGGCTCCGGATGATCTGGGACCAGGGCACGCGCGCCGCATTGCAGCATTACACTGCCCGTTAATTCATCATCTACACCCTGTTCTTTTGTATAGGCGGCTCACCCTTTGAGCCGCCTGCAATCTTTTGCCAGAGTGTTTGGAAGATCGGGATTTGCCACTATGCTGGTGGGAAGGGCCACGGTCTTGGACCCGGGGCGCACGAGGCAATTGCAGCGGCTGCATAAGAACATTGGTGGAGTGATTGAATGCGTAGAAAAGTAACCAAAGCCATTTTTCCGGTTGCGGGTCTCGGGACCCGGTTTCTGCCGGCCACCAAATCCGTGCCCAAGGAGATCATGACCCTGGTCGACCGGCCGCTGGTGCAATACGCCATCGACGAGGCGCGCGCGGCGGGGATCAAGGAATTCATCTTTGTCACCTCGCGCGGCAAGGGTGCTCTGGAAGATTACTTCGACCATGCGCCGGTGCTGGAGCAGGAGCTGCGCAAAAAGGGCAAGGACGAGCTGCTCTCGGTGTTGAAGAACACCAATATGGAGTCCGGCGCCATCGCCTATATCCGCCAGCATCAGGCTCTTGGTCTGGGGCACGCCGTATGGTGCGCGCGCCGGTTGATCGGCAATGAACCCTTTGCGGTCATGCTGCCCGACGATGTGATCGCGGCGGACAAACCCTGCCTGCAGCAGATGGTCGAAGCCTATGAGGAAACCGGCGGCAATATGGTGGCGGCGATGGAAGTCGCGCCCGAGAAG
>NZ_JAKRFC010000010.1:0-137819 GCF_022348205.1 Epibacterium sp. MM17-32
GTGCGGTGGGTGTCGGTCATGGATGACGCCAACTCGACGCCGGCGCGGCGTTCTTCCCCGCTCTTGAATGTCGGGGCGGGTATTTTCGAACTGACAAAATCCGATAGCCCGCGACAGTTCGTCCAGTACTTTGACATGATGATCAAGGCGCCGCGACGCAACGCGCCACCTGCAGCCACGGCACAGGCCAGCAGCGGTCGAGAGGACTTTAAGAAGATTATTCTGATTGGGTCGTCGACAGGCGGGGTCGAGGCGTTGCGCAATGTGCTGGTCGGGTTTCCGATTCAATGTCCGCCGACATTGATCGTCCAGCATACAGGCAAGAGCTTCGGTAGTGGCCTGGTGTCTCTCCTTGACCGCATTTGCCCCGCTAAAGTCGTGGCTGCCGAGGATAACATGACGCTGCAAACGGGCCGTGTCTACATTGCGGCCGGGCAGCCGCGTCACATGGGGATCACCCCACGCAAACCGCATCGGATCAGGATGAAGGAGGGGCCGAATATTTCTGGCCACACACCGTCTGTTGACGCACTTTTTTCGTCCGCAGTGCCCTGTGCCAAAGATGTTGTTGCCGCAATTTTAACCGGTATGGGGCAGGATGGGGCCAAGGGCATGCTGGAGTTGCGCAAAGCAGGTGCAACAACCGTTGCTCAGGATGAAAAGACCGCGGTGGTCTACGGTATGCCCAGGGTTGCTTGGGAAATCGGCGCCGCCCAAAAACAAGTGCCTTTGGCCCGAATGGCCGGAGCAATTCTGCAAGCCTGCAAGACCTAAGATCTGGAAGGAAGCCGCTTTGTCGACTGTTTTTCAAAATACGAACACTGTCACCGTCTTACAAGGTGACTACAAGGTCACAACGGATTCTAAGGTCGTGTTCTCGACCGTTCTGGGCTCCTGTATTGCGGCGTGTATCTATGACGATCAGAACGGGGTCGGCGGCATGAATCACTTCTTGCTGGCGTCCTCCTCCGGTGCCGGCGGGGTCAGTGCCCGCTATGGGGTGCACGCGATGGAACTTCTGATTAACGGGGTTATGAAGAAGGGCGCCTTGCGCAGCAACCTGAAAGCAAAGGTTTTTGGCGGAGCGAAGATGTCGGCCAACCTGTCCGACATCGGGGCGAACAATGCCGATTTTGTACAGCGTTTCCTGCGTGATGAAGGGATTCCGGTGGTGTCCTCCTCGGTTGGCGGTACCTCCGCCCGGCGCGTCCGCTTTCACGCATGTTCAGGGGCAGCACAGCAAACCCATGTCGCGGATGACCGTCGCTTGGGTGAAGAAGAACAGGCAGCGGTCGCTCGGACCCGCGTTCCGGCGCGCAAACCGGCAGCTGTCGACAACGTCACGCTGTTCTGATCCCGATCTTGCGCGGGCGCAAGGGCGGTTCGCGGCCAGCAGATCCCGGACCGTTTGGCCGGGGATCGGTCGACGACAGGTGCTCCCCAATGCCTTCGAACAGAACCTCCTTCCGCGTCAGCGCTGGGACGATCTCTGCCTTTCGGTCGCGAAACCTCGGCTCGGGTCAAGAGGTCCGGATCAGAACGGTTTGCAGTATCGGCCAGATCTCGAGGGTCTGAATCTGTTCCGTTTCGAAAAACCTCCACACTGAGCCTTGTATCCGAGCGGAGCCTGACCCTAGTTTGATTGGGCAGCACCAATGGCGCCCGGAATCAATGTACAACACGTTTGGAAACGCACTTCGGAGGTTGGCGGTCAGGCTGGGAATGGTCTGCGCCCTGCTGGTTCCCTCCTATTTGCACGCTGAACCCCTGCGTATCTTTGCGGCCGCCAGCCTCAAGTCCGCCTTGGATCAGGTTGTCGCTCTCTATGCAGAGGACACGGGCCAGGCCGTAACGGTTTCCTACGGAGGCTCTTCGGTCATCGCGCGACAGATTCAGCAGGGCGCGCCGGCAGATATATTCTTCTCGGCCAATTTGGCCTGGATGGATTTGCTGTCGCAAGAAGGCCTGATTGCCCCTGACACACAGGCAAATCTGCTGGGGAACACATTGGTGGTGATTGCGGCCCCGGGAGAGACGGAACTGGAGCGTTTGCAGGATTTACGGCGTGAACTACGCGGGCGGCGGCTGTCCATGGCTCAGATTGATGCTGTGCCAGCGGGGATCTATGGGGCAAACGCGCTCCGGTCGGCGGGGATATGGGAAGAGGTTTCGACCCGTGTGGCCCAATCCGCCAATGTCCGCGCAGCGCTTGCCCTGGTTGCGGCAGAGGCGGTGCCATATGGGATTGTTTACCGCACGGATGCCTTCGCGGAACCGCGTGTCACGGTGGCTTACTCCATCCCGCCAGAGCTTCATGCACCGATCATCTACCCGGTGGCGGCAGTGCGGCAGTCTGAGGCGTCGAGCGCCTTTCTGGATCATCTCACGTCCAAATCGGCGATCGCCTTGTTCGCCAAACAGGGGTTTGTCCCTCTGATTGGTGAGTGATGGCAAATATGCTGACATCATTTGGGCCGGAAGAGTGGAACGCGGTGCGCCTGTCCGTCAAAGTGGCGCTCTGGGCAACGCTGGTGAGTCTGCCGTTCGGCGTGGCAACGGCTTATGTGCTGGCGCGCTTCCGGTTTCCGGGAAAGCAATTGCTCAACGGCCTGGTGCACTTGCCGTTGATCATGCCACCTGTGGTAACTGGCTACCTGCTGTTGCTGGGGTTTGGTCCGACGGGTCCATTCGGACGGGTGTTGGAGCCGCTTGGCATGGGGGTTGCCTTTCGCTGGACTGGCGCTTCCCTGGCTGCCGGTATCATGGGCTTTCCGCTTATGGTCAGGTCCTTGCGCCTCTCCTTCGAGTTGGTAGATCCCGGGCTGGAGCGCGCAGCCGCCACCTTGGGGGCATCCGCGCCGTGGATCTTTCTCACCGTGACCCTGCCGCTGGCGTTCCCCGGTCTGATTGCCGGCGCAATCCTGGCCTTTGCCAAGGCAATGGGTGAGTTTGGTGCGACCATCACGTTCGTGGCCAATATCCCGGGTGAAACCCAGACATTGCCCTCCGCCATCTATGCTTTCTTGCAAGTGCCGGGCGGGGAGGGCGCCGCCATACGACTGGTCGTGGTCTCGATACTGATTTCATTTCTCGCATTGCTGCTCTCAGAGCTCCTTGGGCGCAGGCTCCGGAAGACGGGCACACCCTCATGAGTTTTGAAATTGATATTGCGCTACGCCAAGGGGCGTTTCAGCTGGAGGCAGCGTTTTCCGCGCCGCAGGGCCTGACTGCATTGTTTGGGCGCTCGGGCTCTGGCAAGACGACGATCGTGAATGCCGTTGCCGGTCTGATCCGTCCGGAGCGTGGCCATATTCGTGTCGGTGATCGCGTATTGTACGATGCTTCCCGGGGGGTCGCGCTTGCCACCCGGCGGCGGCGGATCGGCTACATCTTTCAGGATGCGCGGCTGTTTCCGCACCTGTCGGTGCGCCGAAACCTCTATTACGGATACCGTCTTCTTCCCCTTCGTCGGCGTCCCGCGGAGCCGGCCCATATCGTCGACATTCTCGGGCTTGAGGCGTTGCTCGACCGATTTCCAGCGCAGCTCTCCGGAGGAGAGAAGCAGCGGGTGGCAATCGGACGGGCCTTGCTCGCGGCACCTGAGCTGTTATTGGCAGACGAGCCGCTGACGGGACTGGACACACCGCGGAAGCTGGAAATTCTGCCCTATTTCGAGCGCATTCGGGATGAGCTGAAGATCCCGGTTTTATACGTCAGCCATTCCTCGGCCGAAGTCGCGCGACTGGCCACAACCGTTGTTGTACTGGATGGCGGACGGGTCGTTCAGATCGGGCCACCAAGAGATGTATTGTCCGATCCAAGCGTAGTGCCAACTGGTGTTCGCAATGTCGGCTCAATCCTGCATGCGCGTTTGGTGCGCCACCATGCCGACGGGCTGAGTGAATTGGATGCCGCCGGGATTCCAATTCTGGTGCCCCGTGTTGCCGCCGCCTCCGGGGCGTCATTGCGGTTAAGGATCTCTGCCCATGAGGTCATTCTGGCAGACCGGTATCCCGAAGGGATGTCGGCGCTGAACATATTGCCCGGGACTGTGGTGGCTATCCGGTCAGGGGAGGGGCCTGGCGCATTGGTGACCCTTGACACTCAGGCCGGCCCCTTGCTGGCACGTGTCACGCAACGGTCGGTGGCGGCGTTACAATTGGCGCCGGGACGGCAGGCATTTGCAATCGTGAAATCCGTAGCCATTGCCCCGGAGGACATCGGGTCAGGCTAGAGTGAGCCGCAATTTTGATATTATAGATAATATATTCTTTTCATTCTTCGGCAGATCCGCTATGGGCTGAACGGCAGCGGAGACGCCAACGGCCAAGAGACGATCAGGGCGCGCAAGAATGATTGAAGTTCAAAATGTCAGTCTGACACTTGATAACAGCCCCGTTCTCAGGGACGTCAGCCTGACTCTCTCAGAGCGCCGGATTGCCATTCTGGGCAGCAATGGAAGCGGCAAAAGCACCTTTGCCCGGCTCCTGAACGGATTGCGTCTGCCCACAGAGGGCCGGGTTCTGGTCGATGGTCTCGATACAGCGAAACACGGCCGTGACATTCGTAAGAAGGTCGGGTTTGTATTTCAAAATCCTGATAACCAGATCGTTTT
Organism: Epibacterium sp. MM17-32; assembly: GCF_022348205.1. Lineage (NCBI taxonomy): Bacteria > Pseudomonadati > Pseudomonadota > Alphaproteobacteria > Rhodobacterales > Roseobacteraceae > Epibacterium > Epibacterium sp. MM17-32. The sequence continues at coordinate 4,616 of NZ_JAKRFC010000010.1, forward strand.
TCCGATTGTCGAGGAGGACGTTGCTTTTGGTCTGAAGAACCTCGGCCTGCCCGCGCAAGACCGGGCGCGATTGGCCGAAGAGGTCCTTGGCAGATACGGGCTGCTATCCCGCCGGGGGCAGTCCTCGCATGTCCTGAGCGGGGGGCAAAAGCAGCTTCTGGCAATTGCCGGCGTCCTGGTGATGGACCCGGAGTATGTGGTTTTGGACGAGCCCACCACATTGCTGGACCTTCGCAACAAGTTAAAAATCGCCAATGCGATCGAGGCTTTGGAGCAGACGGCGATTGTCGTCACTCACGATCTGGATCTGGTGTCCCAATTTGATCGGGCGATCGTCTTTGAGGAGGGGCGGGTATTGGTGGATGACCAACCTGACCGGGCCACCGTTCGATATATAAAGGCAATGCAGGATGCTTGATCTGTATGTTGAACGCGACTCTCCGCTTCACGCGCTTGCACCGGGCTGGAAAATTCTCGCGCTTGCCATTGCCGGGTCTGTACTGTTCGCCATCGATCATTTCGCGCTCTCGTTGGGCGCCCTTTGCGGTACGCTTGTTCTCTACAGTGTCGCGCGGTTGCCGGTTGTCATGGCCTGGCAGCAGGTCCGTCCGGCGTGGTGGATCTTTGGGTTGATCTTTGTTGCCCAGCTGGTTTTCAACAGCTGGCTCTTCGGCCTCTTTGTGATCCTGCGCTTTGCGGTGTTGTTGATGCTGGCTGGGCTGCTGACGCTGACAACGAAATCCAGCGATATGATCGACGGGATCGAGGCCGGACTGACACCGCTGCGTCGCTTTGGATTTCGTACCGAGGGTATCAGCCTGGCGATCTCGCTGACCCTGCGTTTCATTCCCGTGCTGACGCAGGTGGTACAAGAGGTACGCGAAGCTCAGAAAACCCGGGGGTTGGAGCGCAATCCCTTCGCCATCGCCATTCCCTCGATCGTGCGGACCATCAAGATTTCGGAAGAAATCTCGGATGCTATCGACGCCCGCGGGTTTTGAACGCCACCCTATCTAACGACCACACAAGGACTCCTCCCCATGAATACGAAGGATATCGTTCTCATCGCGCTGTTTGCTGCCCTGATGGCGGCGCTTGGCGTGATCCCACAGATTACGCTGCCGCTTGGCGTGCCGATCACCGCTCAGTCCATGGGCGTGATGCTGGCGGGCGCGTTGCTGGGGGCCAAACGTGGCGGTCTGGCCATTGCGCTGTTTCTCGGGCTTGTCGCGCTTGGGCTGCCGCTGTTGGCCGGCGGGCGTGGCGGCGCGGGGGTGTTCTTCGGTGCCTCTGGCGGCTTCCTGATCGGGTTCGTCGTGGGGGCATTTGTGATCGGCTTGCTCTTTGATCGCCACAAGACCCAACCAGCGTTCCTGCTTTCTCTCATTTACATCCTGATCGGTGGCATCGGAGTTGTGTACCTGTTTGGCGTGCCATGGCTGGCTCAAATCGCCGAACTGTCGCTGGGGCAGGCGCTTGTTGGATCTGCGGCCTTCCTGCCTGGTGACTGCGTCAAAGCTGTCCTGACTGCTTTGATTGCCCGAGAGGTCCGCAAGGCTATTCCGACACTGTGATCCGCTGCGGGTTCAAATCTCGGTATGTCACCGAACCAATATAACATAATCAACATTACGGGGGTGTTTTTAGCACCCCCGTTTTTCGTTGTTCCGTCGGAGCATGGTCCTTGGTGGATCGCGCCTGGTGGCAGTGCGCGCTTGACGCGCGAAGTCAGGTCAACCCGCGCACGGTTTCAAGCAGGGCCGCATTGACGTCCACTCCCCGCTCTGCGGCGCGCTGTCGATGGGACTTGCGGCCGTCGCCGGGAAGCCGTGCGCCCTCCTGCGCGTGGATGGAGTCGACAAGACTGCGCATTTTGTCGGCAAAAGCGCCGCCGGAGCTTGCCTGTGGATCAATGGCGATGAACATCTGTCCAGTGCGCGGCGGGCCGCCTGCGGTGCCGGAAAAAGGGCTGGCTTGGGTGCCGAGGTTGGCTCCGGTCATTGCGGCCGCCATCAGCTCCACTGTCAGGGCGATCCCGACGCCCTTGTAGCCGCCCGAAGGCACCATGGACCCCTTTAGCCCGGCCTCCGGATCGGTGGTCGGCTGGCCGTCGGCGTCCAGCACCCAGCCCTCGGGCACCGGTCGGCCTTCGCGGGCGTGTTTCATGACTTCGCTCTTGGCGATGGTGCTGGCGGATTGGTCGATGAGCACCGCGACGGAGCCATCTGCATCGGGGGCGGCGATGGAGAACGGGTTGGTGCCCACCACCGGCCGCGCCCCACCGGAGGGGGCGATCGAGGCGGGGGCATTGGTGAACCCGATCCCCAATAGGCCAGCCTCTGCCAGACGCCGGGTGTGCACGCCAAGGACGCCGCAATTGTAAGAATTGTTCACCGCCAGCACCGCCACGCCCAACTCGCGGGCCAGTGGCACCAGCTGTTCAAATCCAAGATCGATTGCCGAATGGGCAAACCCAGTGGCGGCATCGACGCAGATCACTGCCGGGCGCGGGTGTGACAGTCGCGGCGTTGCCGTGCCGTCGACCTTGCCGCAGCCGACGTGCTGGGCGTAGATCGGGATATAGGCAAGCCCATGGGAGGCGACACCATCGGCCTCGGTCATCGCGGTCGCAACGGCCAGCGGGCGAGCGTTTTCCTCGGATGTGCCGGCCTTGACCAGGGCGCGAAAGGCAAGGTCTTCGATCTCGCTCAGGGACAGGGTTTCAGTTGCGGTCATATGCAGGTCTTTCTGTTGGGGGCTCGTATGGGTCATCGGGTCAGGGCCAAATGTCAGTCGTTGTCGCTAAGCCCGGCGCCGGCACCGCGCAGCCGGCTGTCGTCGGTGGCGGGGGCAAAGGTGCGGTGGGCGAAGGTCGAAAGTCGCTGCCAGCTTTCGACCGACACATCGGCGCGCAGCACCGGTTCGCGGCGTCCGGTCATCCTGGCAGGGGCGGTAAAGACCATCTGATCCGCCATTCTGGCCCGCAACACCGTCGTATCGCCCTGCACGCAGAGCTGGCGTCCATCGGTGGCCAGCCGTGCCCCGGCCCATTCCGTCGCCACCGGATGACCCAGGCGTTGCGCCGCGCCGCCCATGAAGGGCACCGACAGAAGCGGGAAGCAGATGTTCTCCATCGCGATGGTGCCGCGCTCCATCAACCGCATCGCGCAGTCACTGAGCGATGCACCGGCGATCAGCGGGCTCATGCGCCGCGCGGGGGCATGCCAGACGGGCGCGCGAAGGGACACGGGCGAGACGTCGATGGGCGGGATGCGGTCGTTCATTTCCAACAGATCCGCCAGCAGGTCGGTGCCGGGAAAGCCGAAGGCCGACAGCCAGCGGGTGCCCTTGGCCGCCTCTTCCGCAAGGCCCCACGACAGGCCGGCGCCCCGTGCGGCGCGTTTGCTCATGGCTTCGATTTCATTGAGGGAGTGGCTCATGCCTGGACCTCCGGCAAGGTGGGATACACCCAGAAATCTGCGGTCTCCGGTGACAGCTCGCTGGGAAGCGGGGCGTTGCCATACATGCAGATGCGCACCCAGCGGTCGGAGCGCGGATCGAATTTGGTCGCGCCGAAGAACGCCAGCTTGCAGCGCAGCATGTCGATGGGAAGCACCCGGTCGGAAATCGTGTTGTCGCGGATCTCGGCATAGGGCGCGCGGCCCACGATCTGGACCCGGCGCAAGACATGACGGTGCTCCGGATGGCGCAGGATGAATTCGGCCACTTGCGCCTCGTCCGGCCAGTGTTTCAGCGCCGCATGCAGCAGGGCGGCATCGCGACCGGGGGCAAGCGGCTGTTCGTATTCCTCGATCGGTTCCTCAAACCGTTCACCAAGACGCGGTTCAAGCTTTTCCTCGGACACGTACCAGGCGCGCGCCTTGTTGCCCGGCGCGGACCAGTCGGTGTCGATGGCCCATCTGTAGACCCGGTCCAGCAAGTTGCGCAGATCACCGATCGACATGGCGCCCGCGATGCGGAACGTGGCCGTGTTGTCGGCCGACATGGTGCCGGCCAGATCATCGACCAGTGTTCCGTAGGGTTCCAGCATCAGCGAGGCGATCCATTCCTGCCCTTCAAGGGACAAGGTGTCCTCGGCCCAGCGGTAGAGCGCATCCCATGGGGCGGGCGCCGACAGATCCGCCCGCTCCAGGTAGCCGCGCAGCTGGTCGATGTCGTCCCGCAGCGCCTGTAGCTTGTCCACCTGAACCGGGTGTTCGGAGTGCCAGCCGTCGACCAGCTGCGCTGCGCGGTCGAACAGGTCGCGAAACAGGGCAATGTCCCCGGGGCTGGCCTGATCGAGGCCGCGCACCCGGCTGAGGGCGGTTTCCCGTGCGGCGATCCAGTTATTGAACAACACCGGGTGGTTGAGCAGGAAGGGGGCCATGCCAAGCCCGGTGGAATTGCCGATCCCCATCGAGCGCGCCAGTTCGGGCGCGAGGGTCGCAGCGGTCTTGCCCGACCGCGCGGCGCGACAGTCCGCCATATGTTGCACAAGGTCGGTGACGAACCAGCGGGTCAGGTAAACCGAGAGCATTTCGGCCTGAAACGGCACCCGGAATTCGGGGCGGTCGGCGATCATCTCGCGATCTGCCGCGCCCAGCTTGCCGGAGCCGTAGACCGCGGTGGTGCGCATCAGGTAGCCGACGGCGTCGATCTGCGCCGCGTCGGGCTGTTGCCCGGCTGCCAGCGCGGTGACCACATGCTCCCACAGCCGCACCGAACGGTTGGCGCGAGAGACCGAAAGCTCGCTGCCGGTGACGCGGCCTGCTTCCTGCAGGGGGATATTCTGTGCCAGCCGGGCGATGTCCTCGGGCGTCGGGATACCGTCAAACAGGGTGAAGGTCGCGTCCCAGGCGTCGGCGATCACCCGGTCGGAGCGTTTTTCCGGCGGCAGATCATGGGCAAAGGCCACCAGCGAATAGGCGCGCTCCGGCGTGTGGGCGGTATAGACTGCGTGGCCTTCGCCGCTGGCATCGATCTCGAAGGCGGTCTGTTCGAACCGCCAGCCGTCGCGGGCCATGCGGCGGGTCAGGATCCGCATGAAGGACAGGCGGGACTGGTGGATGGAGCCGAGGCGCGCAAGACGCATTACCAGATCAGGATCGCGGGCGGGAACGTCGGTCATTCGGTGGGGCCTTGTGCAGGGGTCTGTGGTGGTGGGGTCCATGTGTCGTGGTCAGGCCGGGTCTGGCCGGTTGGGGCCCGGGCACAAGGGTGCGCCCGGGAGAAGGCTCAGCTGTCCTTGCCTTTAGCTAGGGTGATGCGCAGCGCATCCCAGAGCGAGGGCAGCAGCAGCAGCGAGACCGGCACCGCTGTCACCACGATGAAGCTCTGCAATTTGGAGACGCCGCCAGCGCCGACGGAAATCAGGATCACCGCCATCAGGCCCATGGCAATGCCCCAGAACACCCGGATGGCCGCGGGGGGCGTGTCATCGTGGCTCATGGTGGCGGAAATCACGTAGCTCATGGAATCGCCGGTGGTGGCTACAAAGATCGTGGTCAGGATCAGAAACAGGATCGAAACCACAAAGCCCATCGGCAGGTTGGTGGTGATCGCCAGCAGCGCGGCGGGCAGGTTGAACCCTTCGAAGGCGGCGGAGATGGTGCCCGGTTCCGCCAGTTCCATCGCGATGCCGGTGCCGCCGACGATGGTGAACCAGAAATTGGTCACGATCGGTGCAATCACCGAGAGCATGAGGATGATCGACCGGATCGACCGGCCCCGGGACACCCGGGCGATGAACATCGCCATCAGCGGCCCGTAGCCCATGAACCAGCCCCAGAAGAACACCGTCCACCAGCCGAGCCAGCCGGGATCGCCGAACAGGCCAGCCTCGCCGCGGAACAGGGCCATCTGGAAGAAATTGCCGACATAGGTGCCAAACCCCGAAAAGAACGAGCCGAAGATGAACGTGGTCGGCCCCGCCACCAGCACGAACAGCAGCAACAGCGCGGCCAGCACCACGTTGATCTTTGACAAGACCTGGATGCCGCGGGACAGACCGGTCATGGCAGAGATCGTATAGATCGCCACCAGCCCCGCAATCACGGCAAACTGGGTGGCAAACACATCGGGCAGACCGAACAGTGCTGCCAGACCATAGCTGACTTGCAGGCCCAGGAACCCGATCGGCCCGACGGTGCCCGCAACCACCGCAATGATCGAACAGGCATCGGCGATCAGCCCGATGGGACCGTGGATCGCCTTGTCGCCGAACACCGGATAGAGCAGCGTGCGCGGCGCCAGCGGCAGGCCCTTTTCATAGTGGTAATGCATCAGCATCACCGTGGTCAGCGAGCCGAGGATGGCCCAGGCGAGAAACCCCCAATGCATGAAGCTCTGCGCGATGGCCGGGTTGACGGCGGCCGCGGTCGCACCTTCGGCACCAAAGAGCGGCGGTGAATAGAGGAAATGCGCGATCGGCTCCCCCGCCGCCCAGAAGACGCCCCCGCCCGCAAGCAGGGTGCACATGATCATCGACCCCCACTGGAAGGTGGTGAATTCCGGTGCCGCAAGCCCGCCCATGATCGCCCGCCCGCCGGGCAGAATGCACAGCACCAGCCCGATCAGGAAGGTCGCCAGCAGCAGCACCTGCCAATACAGACCAAAGTAGGTGGCCGCGATGTTGAACCCCCAGTCGACCGCTGCCGAGAGCGCGTCGAGATTGATCAGCGCCGCCAGGCAGAACAGCGCGATAAAGCCGCCGGAGATCAGGAACAGCGGCACGTTCACGCGGCTGTCCTTCTTGATTTCGTCTTGTGTTGCGTCGGACATAAGTCCCTCCCGTTGTCCGCCCGCGCTGCGTTTGCCGCGCCGGCAAGTTGTCCGCTTCGACCGGTTATGTTGTTGCTTTGGGGCCGAAATTTTCAGAAAAGAAACGATACCAGTTGCCGCCCATGATGCCGGCCACCTCGACCTCGCTCAGGCCGGTGGCGCGCAGGCCGCGCTCGATATTGGAAAAGTCGCGGTTGTCGCGGAACCATTCGGGCATGGCGGGGAAACCGGGCGCGGATTTTGACCCCTCGCCATAGTCGATCTCCTTGGTCCAGCGGCCCACGCGCATCCATTCCACCACGCTGTCGGGCTGGTCCTGGCACAGGTCGGTGCCGATCCCGAGATGCGCCGGGCCGAACCGTTCGGCGGTGCGGGCCACCATGTCGCAGAAGTCCTGCAAGCTGCATTCCGATTTGCCCTTCAGGTGATGCGGGTAGACCGAAAAGCCGAACATGCCGCCGTTTTCCGTCACCGCACGGATGACGTCGTCGCGCTTGTTGCGCAGGGCCGGGGACCAGGCGTGCGGGTTGGCGTGGGTGATCGCGATGGGCCGGTCGGAATGGTCTGCCGCCGCGATGGTGGAGCGATCGCCGGAATGGCTCATGTCCACCACCAGGCCGACCCGGTTCATCTCGCGCACCACCTGCTTGCCCATGCGGGTCAGCCCGGTGTCCTCGTCCTCGTAACAGCCCGAGGCCAGCAGCGACTGGTTGTTGTAGGTCAGCTGCATGAAGCGAGCGCCCAGGGTGTGCACGATCTCCACGAGGCCGATGTCATCCTCGATCGGACTGGGGTTCTGAAACCCGAAAAACACGGCCGTGCGCCCGGTGGCGCGGGCGGTGTCGATATCGGCGGCTGATTGCCCCTTGAGGATCAGATCCGGAAATTGCTCGAACCAGCGGTTCCATTTCTCGAAGTTGAGCACCGTTTCGCGGAAATTCTCGTGGTAGGCGATGGTGACATGGACCGCGTCCACGCCACCCTCGCGCAGCTGCCGAAAGATCTTTTCCGACCAGTTGGCATATTGCAGGCCGTCGATCCGCATCACACCGGTCCGGCGCTGATGTAGGCGGTCTTGACCGTGGTATAGAACTCCGCCGCAGCCTTGCCCTGTTCGCGCGGTCCGTAAGAGCTGTCACCGCGCCCACCGAAGGGCACGTGGTAGTCGGTGCCCGCCGTCGGCAGGTTCACGGTCACCACGCCGGTGCGCGCGTTGCGGCGGAAATGGGTGGCGCGGGCAAGCGAGGTGGTCACGATGCCGGAGGTCAGGCCGAAGTTGGTGTCGTTCACCACCGACAGCGCCTCGTCATAGCTGGCAACCTTGATGACCGAGGTCAGCGGCGCGAACATCTCTTCGCGGTTGATGCGCATCTGGTTGGTGGTGTTCAGGAACACGCCGGGCGACATGTAGAAGCCCTCGGTGGCCATCTCCAACCGCTGGCCGCCGCAGGCCAGCTCCGCGCCCTCGGAGCGGCCCAGATCCACATAGGCGAGGTTTTCGGCCAGTTGCTGGGCGCTGACCACCGGGCCCATCTGGGTGCCGGCCTCCAGCGCATGGCCGACCGTCATCGCTTGGGTGCCGGCCACCAGTTCCTCGACAAAGGCATCATGCACGGCCTCATGCACCACCAGGCGCGAGGACGCGGTGCATTTCTGACCGGTGCCGCCGAACGCGCCGCCAAGGGCCAGCGTCACCGCCAGGTCCAGATCGGCGTCGTCCATCACCGCCAGCGCGTTCTTGGAGCCCATCTCCATCTGCACCTTGGTCAGGTTCTGGATTGCCGCGGCCGCGATGCCCTTGCCCACCGGCACCGAACCGGTAAAGGAAATCGCGTCGATCTGCGGGCTTTCGACAAGCCGCTGGCCGATGCTGCGGCCAGCGCCCATGACGAGGCTGAACAGCCCCCGGGGAATATCCTGGCGCGCGATGATCTCGGTCAGGGCCACGGCAGACGCCGGGGTCACATTGGCCGGTTTCCACACCACGGCATTGCCGTAGCACAGCGCCGGCGCGATCTTCCACGCGGCGGTGGCGGTGGGGAAATTCCACGGGCTGATGATCGCCACGGTGCCGACGGGTTCGCGGCGCACGTCGATTTCCACACCAGCACGAACGGAGTCGGCATTCTCGCCCAGCTGGCGCAGGCATTCGGCGGCGTAGTAGGTAAAGAACTGACCGGCGCGATAGATCTCGCCCCTGCCCTCGGCCAGCGGTTTGCCTTCTTCGCGCGACAGCAGCGTGCCGAGTTCTTCGGCCCGGGTCATCAGCTCGGTGCCGATCGCCATCAGCACCGCCTGTTTGCGTTCCATCCCGTAGGCGGCCCATTCCTGTTGCGCGCTGCGCGACTGCGTCAGTGTCGCGTCCAGTTGATCGCCGCTTGCCTGGGCAAACAGCCCCACCAGATCGGAGAGGTCGGAGGGGTTGCGGTTCTCGATCTCGCCTTCGCCGGCCTGCCATTCGCCTGCAATCAGGTTCTTTTGAATCTCTGTCATGGGTGTCTTGCCTCGTCAGGAGTCCGTTTTCCCCGGTATGGACTCGCTGATTTCATTCAGGCAAACTTAAAGTTCTTAAGCAAATTTCAGATTTGCTGAAATACAGGAGCAACAGCATGCTCAAGATCGAGACTTTGCGCGCCTATGTGACCGTGGCCCGCAGCGGCAACCTGAGCGACGCGGCAGAGGTGCTGGGCCGAACCCCCTCGGCCCTGTCGATGATGCTGAAACAGCTGGAGGCGCATCTGGGCGAACCGCTGTTCGAGACGGATCGGAAGAACCGGCTGACGGCCCTGGGCGCTTTTGTGCTGGAGCAGGCGGAGCAGGAGGTTCAGCATTTCGACACAACTGTGCGCGCCATCGAGGGATATGCCCGCGCCGTCTACGGGCGGGTACGGATCGCAACCGTACCCTCGGTTGCGGGCACCATCATTCCGCAGGTGTTTTCACGCTACATCAACGACTTCGGCGAAGTGGACATCGAGGTCCGCGACATGGACTCCAACTCCATCCGGCATGAGCTGTCGCGCAATCGTATCGACATTGGCATTGCCACCAAGGGCGAACATGACGCGGGGCTGCACAGCGAATTGCTGTTGTCGGACGAGTTTGGCGTGATCTGCGCGCCTGAGCATCCACTGGCGCAGCAGGAGGAACCGGTGAGCTGGGCAGAGCTGGCCGGGCATCGCCTGATAGCCAACAGCCTCTCTGCCGGGATCGAAGCCGCCGCGGCGCGGGACCTGCACGCGCAGGCGCTGCTGACGGCGCAGAACCTGACCTCGATCTTTGGCATGCTGCGCGCGAACATCGGGATTACATTGCTGCCGGAAATGGCCACATCGGCCGCCGCCGCAGGGGAGCTGGTGTTTCGTCCGCTGGCGGATGTGACGGCGCGGCGCGAAATTCACCTGCTGCGCAAGGCCGATTCGACTCTCTCGCCCGCGGCGCGCTTGCTGGAAGAGCGCATCAAGGAGACGGTGGCAAACTTGCAGGTCGGATCGGAGGCCGTGCTCGCTGCTGCGCGCCTGTCGGACGCGTCCCGAAAAATGCCGTGAAACATGCCCCGACCGCACATCGCGCAGCCGGGGCGCACCCAGGAACTCGTTACAAAACGCTGAGCCCGCCAAGGGCTTGCTCGATGGCGATCCTCCGCTGGCCACCTGGGTATGCGTCCTGAATGAGGTCAGCGTGCCTATCGGATCTCGTTGCCACCTCAGACCATCATCCGGCGTGGATCGCTCAATAGTCCTGCAAAATAGGACAGGAACCGCGCCGCATCCGCACCGTTGATGACCCGGTGATCGTAGCTCAGATCCAAGGGCACCATCGGCACCGGGCGCGGCGCGTCGCCGTCCCAGACGGTCACGGTTTCGGTGCGGGTGATGCCAAGGATCGCCAGCTCCGGCGGGTTCACAATCGGCGTAAAGCCAATGCCGCCGATGCCACCCAGATTGGAGATCGACATCGACGCGCCGCCCATCTCGTCCGGGCCGATCTTGCGGTTCTGCGCACGGCTGGCGAGATCACGGATCTCTGCCCCGATCTGCAACAGCCCCTTTTGGTCGGCGTCGCGGATCACCGGCACCATCAGCCCATGCGCGGTATCGACCGCGATGCCGATATGAACATAACCTTTCAGGATCAGGGTCTTGCCATCGGCACTCAGCGAGGCGTTGAAGCGGGGGAATTCCCGCAGCGCACGCGCCAGCGCCTTGACGTGAAACGCCAGCGCCGTGAGCTTGACGCCCTGCGCCTGTGTCTCCGCCTTGAGGTCTCGGCGCAGCGCCTCGATCGCGGTCATATCGGCGCGGTCGTGATGTGTGACCTGCGGAATCAGCGCATTGGCCGCCGCAAGATTGGCCGCCGCGATCTGGCCAAAGCGGCTCATGGGTTCCTGTGTGACCGGACCATAGGCGCTGTGATCGACCTCCCAATAAGAGGTGTCGCCTGCCGGGGCAGCAGTGGCGCCGCCCTCCAGATCCTCGCGCGCGATGGTCTGGCGACCGAGATCCGCAGCGAGTTTTTCAATATCCACGCCCTTTTTGCGCGCCAATGCGCGGACCGAAGGGGATGCAATGACGTCTGACATAAGCGCCCCCTACCAGCTGGCCGAAATATATTGGGTTTCCATAAATTCGAGCATCCCCTCATGCCCGCCTTCACGGCCCAGACCGGATTGTTTGACCCCACCAAAGGGAGCCGCCGGGTCGCTGACCAGCCCGCGATTGAGCCCCACCATGCCGTAGTCCAGCCGCTCGCAGACTTGCAGCGCGCGTTTCATGTCCTCGGAGAAGACATAGGCCACCAGACCATATTCGGTGTCATTGGCGCGCCGTATCACGTCGTCTTGGTCGGAGAATGTCTGGATCGCCGCCACCGGGCCAAAGATCTCGTCATGCACGCAGTCGGCGGTCTCCGGCACATTCGAGAGCACCGTGGGCGGGTAGAAGTACCCCGGCCCCTCGGGCTGGGTGCCGCCAATCTCGATCTTGGCACCCTTGGCCACCGCGTCGGCGACAAAGCTTGCCACCTTGTCGCGGGTGTCGGCGTTCACCAGCGGGCCGACATCGACGCTTGGGTCGGTGCCATCGCCGACCTTGAGCGCGCCCATGGCGGCCGAGAATCTTCGGGTGAATTCCTCGGCCACGGCCTCATGCACATAGATGCGGTTGGCGGCGGTGCAGGCCTCGCCCAGATTGCGCATCTTAGCAAGCATCGCACCCTCGACAGCCACATCCAGATCGGCATCGTCGAACACGATGAGGGGGGCATTGCCGCCCAGCTCCATTGCCGGTTTCAACACCTGATCGGCGGCAGAGTGCAGCAGTTTGCGCCCCACCCCGGTGGAGCCGGTAAAAGACACCACCCGCACGCGCGGATCATGCAGCATGTGATCGACCAGCGCGCCCGTGCGCATGGAGGGCAGTACATTCACCAGCCCCGGCGGCACGCCTGCCTCTTCGAGCAAGGGCATCAGCGCCAGCATCGTCAGCGGCGTCTCGGAGGCCGGCTTGATGATCACCGCACAGCCCGCCGCCAAAGCGGGCGCGATCTTGCGGGTGCCCATGGCGGCGGGGTAGTTCCAAGGCGTGACCAGAACCGCTAACCCCGCCGGTTTGTGCTGCACCATGATGCGCGCACCCGAGGCGGGCGCATGGGTGAGCATCCCATCAGCGCGCACGGCTTCCTCGGCAAACCAGCGGAAAAACTCTGCCGCATAGGTGGCCTCGCCCATGGCATCGGCGCGGGCCTTGCCGTTTTCCAGCGTGATGTACTGGGCAAATTCTTCCAGCCGGGCACTCATCAGCTCCCAGGCTTTGCGCAGCACCTCGGAGCGCTGGCGCGGGGTGCGCGCCGCCCAGTCCTGCATGGCGGCTTCAGCCGCGTCCAATGCGGCATCGGCATCGCTGATTTCGGCGGAGGCAACGGAGGCGATCACCTCTTCGGTGGCGGGGTTCACCACGTCAAACCGTGCCTTTTCCGCGCCGGGCACCCATGTGCCGTTTATATAAAGATCGATGAATTCCATGACAGTCTCCATGGCTCAGAGCAGGTGGCGGACGGGCTGTTCCATCCGCGCTGCAAAATTGGAAAGAAGGGTGATGGCCTCGCGCGCCGAGAGGCTGCGGGCGGCGCATTCCAGCGTCACCACCAGCCCGGCCCCTTCCGCACAGAGCGTCAGCGTCGGGCAGTCCTCGGGTCCGAGGTCGACGCCGCTGATCCGGCTCAGGCGCAGATCCCGCAAGCAGAGATCCGGGGGGCTGTCGGGATCGGCCTCGGTGACATCACCCAAGGGCCCTAGTGGCACCTGATAGACGCGCTGAGTGTTTAGGGTTTCCACCGCGACAATGGCCGCACGTCCAAGGCTTGCACCACCAAAGCCGGCAAGCAACGCCGTCGCGTCGCCGAGGCCCGCAGCCTCTTGCGCCCAGGCGGCAAACTCAGAGAACCCCTCCTGCGCCAGAGCCGCCGTCAGACGGCGCGCGCTGGCGGCGGCAGGTTCGGGTGCCTTGGTGGGCAGGGTGCGCAGGATCTCAAGATCCGCGACGTGATAGGGTTGCGGATGGCCGGCCTCTGCCAGGCGCGCAAAATCAAGGCCCTGCTCCAGCGCCAGACGCCGGGCCTTGGGTGAGGCCAGAATGCGCCCATCAGTGGCGGGCTCCGGTTGCGCGGGCGCCGAGGTTGGCGCTTCAGTTGCGGTTGCAGCGGCTTTGGCCTCTGGCTCTGCCGGTTGGGCCGCCGCGGCGGACGCCGGAGCGTTGCCGATGGCGCTGCGGCTCAGTTGCACGGGGGCGTGTGGCTTTTCTTTGGAGATCACCGCGATCACCTCCCCCACCGGGGCCTCTTCGCGCGCCTCGGCCAACAGAGCCGCGACAAATCCGTTTGTATCGGCCTCGACCTCGACGGTGGATTTGTCGGTTTCCACCTCAAAGAGCACATCACCAGAGGCGACCGCATCGCCGGGGGCCTTGTGCCAGGCGACGATCAAGCCGGAGTCCTGGGTCATGCCAAGCGCGGGCATGATGACGCCGTGGCCATCGGGGATTTCGTGTGCCGGGGCGGCGGCGTCCCCATCGGAGCGCGAGGGCGCAGTGGCCTCGGCAGAGGTGCTGATCATCGCGATCACCTCGCCCACGGGCACATCGGCGCCCGCCTCGTGACGCACCTGCCCCAGAACCCCATTGGCCTGTGCCTCGACTTCCATCGTGGCCTTGTCGGTCTCTACCTCAAAGAGCACGTCGCCAGCGGCGACCTCGTCGCCCGGGCTTTTGTGCCAGGCGACGATCTGGCCGCTGTCCTGCGCCATGCCGAGCGCGGGCATGATCACCTCATGCGGCATGGATCATCTCCCCCGACATCAGCTTGCGCGCCTTCTCGACCACGGCCTCCGGCGTGGGCACGGTCAGATCCTCGAGCGCAGGCGTGAAGGGCACCGGCACATCCATCGCCCCCATGCGCAGCACCGGCGCGTCCAGATGATAAAAGGCCTTCTCGTTGATCCGCCCGGCAATTTCGCCGGTGACGCCATAGCTCTGATGGCCCTCGTCGACGACGATCACCCGCGAGGTTTTCTTGGCGGATTTGATCAGCGTGTTCTCATCAAGCGGCACAATGGTGCGCGGGTCGATGACCTCGGCGCTGATGCCCTCCTTGGCGAGGATCTCGGCGGCGGCCTCGCAGACCTGCACCATGGATGACGTGCCGATCAGGGTGATGTCGGTCCCCTCGCGCAGGATATTGGCCTCGCCAAAGGGGATCAGATATTCCTCCTCGGGCACCGGGGCCTTGTCGTTGTACATCAGCTTGTCTTCGAAGATCACAACCGGGTTGTTGTCGCGGATCGCGGTCTTCATCAGCCCTTTTGCCTCATAGGCGGAAGAGGGCATCGCCACCTTCAGCCCCGGAATATGCGCCACCAGCGCGTGCAGCGATTGCGAGTGCTGCGCCGCCGAGCGCCGGGTTGCGCCAAGGTTGGTGCGCAGGACCAAAGGCGCGCTCATCTTGCCGCCGGACATGTAATGGGTCTTGGCAGCCTGATTGCAGAGCTGATCCATGATCAGATAGATGAAATCGCCAAACATCAGGTCCACAACGGGCCGGGTGCCGGTCATCGCTGCGCCCACGGCAAGCCCCATAAAACCGGGTTCTGCGATGGGGGTGTCGACCACGCGATCGGTGCCGAACTCCTCGACCAGACCGCTCAGCACCTTAAAGGGTGTGCCCGCCTCGGCCACGTCCTCGCCAATGATGAACACGGTCTCATCGCGGCGCATTTCCTCGGCCAGCGCCTCGTTGACCGCTTGGGATAGGGTAATCTCTCGCATGTCGCTCTCCTCAGGCCAGCGCGTGTTTGACATCGGTGAAGACGTGCATGTCGACCTCGGACTCGTCGGGGTATCTGGCCTCCAGCGCGTAAGTCACCGCCTCTTCGGCATCCCTGCGCACCGCGTCATTGAGGGCCTCGATCTCGTCTTCGGTGGCGATGCCCTGCTCCACCAGCCAGCCGCGGAAACGGGTGATCGGATCGCGGTTTTCCTTCCAATCCTTCTCTTCTTCCTTGGAGCGGTAATATTCGCGGTTGATGTCGCCGACGTGGTGGCCGTGATAGCGATAGGTCATCAGCTCCATGAAAAACGGCCCCTCGCCTTTGCGGGCGCGGGCCACCAGCTGTTCAGTCAGCTCATTCACGGCAAGCACATCCTGGCCATCCACCTGATGCGCCTCGATGCCAAAGGCCTCGGCGCGGGCGGTGATGGAGCCAGCCGCGATTTCATCGGTGCGGGTGTATTCCGAGTATCCGTTGTTTTCGCAGGCATAAATCACCGGCAAATTCCACAGCGCGGCCATGTTCATGACCTCATACATCAGCCCCTGCGCGGTGGCACCATCGCCAAAGAAACAGACCGTCACATCGTCCTTGCCCAAGAGTTTCGCGGTAAAGGCCGAGCCTGTTGCAATACCCATGGAGCCACCGACGATGGCATTGGCGCCGAGGTTGCCGTTGGACTGATCCGCGATATGCATGCTGCCACCCTTGCCACGGCAATAGCCCTCTTCCTTGCCCAGAAGCTCGCAGAACATCTCCTTGAACTCGGCCCCCTTGGCGACGCAATGGCCGTGGCCGCGATGGGTCGAGGTGATCTTGTCGGTGATCTTCAGCGCCTCGCAGATGCCAACGGCCACGGCTTCTTCACCGGAGTACATATGCGTCAGCCCCGGCATTTTGGCCGAAAGGTACAGTTGGTTGGCGTTGTCCTCAAACGTGCGGATGCGAACCATCTGGCGATACATGCGCAGATAGTCTTCGGTGTTCGATGATGTCTTGGCGGGACTCATGGGATCTCTCTTTAGAAAAAGTGCCCGGACCCGCAGGCCCGAGCAGTCTTCGGGGGAGGTTAGTAACGGTTGGCGATCGGCAGCTCTTCGGCAGGGAACAGCGAAATCACCTCGCAACCGGTGTCTGTCACCACCACCTCTTCCTCGATCCGCGCGGCGGAGTAGCCGTCGCTGGCCGGGCAATAGGTTTCCAGCGCAAAGACCATGCCGGTCTGGATCTCCATCGGGTTATCGAGGCTGACCGCGCGCGAAATGATCGGCCGTTCGTGCAGCGCCAGACCCAGCCCGTGGCCGAATTGCAGACCAAAGGCCGACAGCTCATCCGGGAAGCCGAACTCCTCGGCCTTGGGCCAGAGCTTGGCGACCTGATCGGTGGTTACGCCCGGCTTAATCGCTTGAATTGACGCATCAATCCATTCGCGCGCCTTGACGTAGGCATCGACCTGCGCAGGCGTCGATTTGCCGATGTTGAAGGTCCGGTAATAGCAGGTCCGATAGCCCTGATAGCTTTGCAGGATGTCGAAGAACGCCTGATCGCCGGGGCGGAACATGCGGTCGGTGAAGTTATGTGGATGCGGGTTGCAGCGCTCGCCCGAAATGGCGTTGATCGCCTCCACATCGTCCGAGCCCCACTCGTAGAGGAGCTTGTTGGACATGGCGACAATCTCGTTTTCGCGCACGCCGGGTTTCAGCTCCTCGTAGATCATGTGGTAGACGCCATCGACCATGCTGGCGGCCTGCGTCAGCAGCTGGATCTCGTCCCAGTTCTTGATCTCGCGCGCCGAGAGCATGATCTGCTGGCCATCCACCACATTCAGACCGGCCTCTTTCAGGGCCTCAAACATGGCGGTTTCGGCATAATCCACGCCCACCGGCATGCCTTTCATGCCCGCATCCTCAATGAGGCCCGCGATGTCTTCGGCGTATTTCTTCATCAGGCCAAAGCTCGGCGGGATGGTGCCGCGCATGCCGACAACGCCCGCGTGGCAGTGATCCGGCACCAACCAGTCGGAGTATTTGCGATGATGCACCGCAGCAGAGCCAAAGTCCCAGACATGCGGCGCGTCATCGCCCGTGAGCAAGGCAAAGCGGCACATCTTGTCGCGCTCCCACTCGCCGATCTTGGTCGAGGTCACATAGCGGATGTTGTTGACATCAAACAGCAACAGCGAGCCTGCGCTGCTTTTCCTCAGCGCCTCGCGGGTGCGGCTCAGGCGGTAGCGGCGCAGCCGGTCGTGATCGACTCGGCGCTCAAAATCCACTTGTGTCGGGCCCCATGCGGGCAGGCGGCCTTCCCATTGCCAATTGGGCTCCAGATCCTGTGGTGTCAGGACGTTCGGGGTCAGTGCGCGAGACATAGCTCCTCCTTCGGGTATGCGCTCACACACCCGTTTATCGCGTAATTTCAGTTTGTTAGTGTGCTACTGGATGCACCAGCCGCCATCGATGTGGATCATCTGGCCGGTCATGTAGTCGCTGTCGTCCGAGACGAGGAAGGACGCGGTGCCGACGATATCCTTGGGGTAGGACACGCGTTTGATCTGCAAGGCATCGCGGGCGATATCGTCATAAGCCTGACCTTCGCGCTCCTTGAAACCGATCTCGACCAGATCCTTGTCGAGCTGCTCCCAGAGCGGCGTCACCACCACGCCCGGCGCATAGCCGTTGACGGTGATATTATGCTCCGACAGGCCAATCGCCCCGCAATGGGTCAGCGCCAGACAGCCGTATTTCGAGGTACAATAGACGGTCACATCCACCAGCGGTTTGCGCGACGCGATGCTGCCCACGTTGATGAGCTTGTAGGGGTGGTCCGCCATCGGCCCCTGCGCGATCATCTGGCGGGCGGTTTCCTGCATGCCCAGCCACATCGCCTTGGTGTTGACGTTCATGATCATGTCCCAGTTGTCCTCATCGATATCCATGAAGAACCGGGGCTTGTTGAGACCAGCGTTGAACAGGCCGACATTGATGGAGCCAAAGGCATCCACGGTGGCCTTGACGGCGGCGGCGTTGTCGTCGCGTTTGGTCACATCCATCCGAATGGCGATCGCCTTGCCGTTTCCGGCGGCGTTGATCTTGTCGGCCAGCACCTGCGCCTCACCACCGTCGAGATCACCGATGCAGACATTTGCCCCCTGCGCCGCAAAGGCTTCGGCATTGGTCGCCCCCATGCCACGGGCCGCACCCGTGATCAGAATGTTTTTACCTTTCAATCGGTTGGGGTCCATGATCTCTCCTCCTAGAGTCGCTATGTTCTTTGTGTTGCAATCAGGGCATCGGCTCGTGCCTGTGCCTGTCGCAGGGCCTCGCGCGGGGGGATGACCCCGCGCAGCATGTCGTGAAATTCCTCACCACAGATGCGGATGATCTGGCCGATTTCCGGCACCGGCGGGCGCGGCCAGAATTGCAGCTCATCGCGCCAGGACATCGCGTCGACCGCCTCGAAGATCTGCGAGGTCCGCCGCACCTCGGGGTCCGAACCCACCGAGTACCGCGGGTTGGTTCGGCTGCCGTGCTGCACAAAGAGCTTCTGCGCCTCGGGCGAGGTAAACACCATCAGCGCCTCGACAGCGGCGGGAATGCGGTCGGGCGCCAGATTGGCCGGAATGCCCATGACGTAGCCGCCCACCGGGGCAATTGGGTTGCCGCCCCCACCTGCGGGATGCGGCAGATAACCGGTCTGACCATAAGCGGGCGAGCTTTCGTCCAGCTCGAAATATGGGGCCAGCAGCGTATAGCCGTAGGCCATGGCGATATTGCCCGCCGCATAGGGGCGCACCCGCTCGTACCAGGACATCGACAAGATGTCGGGCGGCGAATATTGCAGCAGTTCCAGCAGGTATTCCGCCGCCAAAAGCCCCGCAGGCGTGTCGATGGTGGCGCGGTACGTCCGATCCGCCAGCCCGTCGGTGTCAAACCCGCCGGCGTTGGCAGGCAAGTCCAGAACCGGCTGGCCGAAATCTGCCATCGTCATCAAGGCCGTATGCCCCAGCGCCGTGCCGCGCGCCGCATTCCACGCAATGCCATAGCGGCCATGGCGCGGGTCATGCAGCGCCCGTGCGGCGTGCAACAGCGCATCGGTGGTCGCGGGGGGCTCCAGCCCCGCCTCGGCAAAGAGGTCGCGGCGATAGAACAGCAACTCCGGCGTGGTCTGCGCCGGCACCCCATAGGCCCGCCCGCCCCAATGCGCCGCCTTCCAGCCCGCCGTGTGGAAATCCGCCGTATCCAGCCGGGCCACATCCATCACCTGATCGAGCGGCATCAGCACGTCTTTGGTGGCAAACTCCCCGATCCAGGGCAGATCGACGGCGATAATGTCGTAGCGGCTGGCGGCGCGGTCCGCATTGCGCAGGGCCTCTTCGCGCAGCCGGTCGATGGAAAACGCACGCTGGCTGATTTGAACCCCGATCACCTGTTCAAACTGGCGTTTCAGGTTCTCCATCACCATAAAGGTCGGATCCCCATGCACCAGCACCCGCAGGCCGCCCGACACTTTCAACGGCTCGCTGCGCACCCGCATCGGCAGGATCGACTGCGCGGCGGAGTAGCTGCCGCCAAAGTAGTAGTCCTTGCTCTCCTGCCCGCGATGACGCCCGCCAAACCGCGCTTCGGCCATGCGCCGCACGCGGCTTGAGAGGCGTATCCACTGGTCCAGCAGCTTGTCGCTGGGATGCATCGAGAAACTCTTGCCGGATTTGGTACGCGGGCGCTGCTCGATAAGGCCCGCCTCCACCATTTCCTTCATCCGGCGGGTGGCGGTCGCATAGGGCACCCGGCTGGCCCCGATCAGCGACGTAGGCGTGATGGTCTTGGCCTCGAAATGCCCCTTGATCAGATGCATCGCCATGCGCAGATGGGCATTTGGCACGTAAACATCGAGCGTATCTTCCAGCTCATCGCTCAGCTCCTCGAGCAGCGACAACGCCCCAAGCGCCTCGGATTTCGCCTCAGGCGACACCGGGCCGGTCTGGTCATGTCTGGCGAAGGCATTCATCGGCGCGGTGGACCTTTTGCGATACAAAGGATTGCGGGGTTTCGTGATTTTATCCGGATTGGATGATGCGGAGTCGCTCACGGGCTTTCCTTTCGAAGATGTCCAAACTGACATGCACAGCGTAGCGCGAAGGTATCCATATTGGACATCAAAACATCCACAATGGATATTTTCGCTACATTTTGGATGACGCAGACTTGGCATTGTGCTCGAAGTCATCCGGTCGTCCGGGTGGTCCATTGGCGTCCGGGAGGGGCGCTCGGGACTGGAGGAAGTCTCGGGAAAAAACGGGAGGAGATCAAAATATGAATATTCGAACCATGCTTGCCGCAAGCACCGCGATCCTGCTGGCGGGTGCAGCATCCGCCGACACCATGAAGATCGGCATCACCCAGAACAACGTGGGTGTGGACAGCTATCAGACCACCTATGAGAAGGCTTTCATCGCCGCGGCCGATGCCAATGCGGATATCGAGGCCGTGGTTCTGGATGCAGGCGGCGACGTGGCCCGCCAGATTGCGCAGATGGAAGACCTGATCCAGCAAGAGGTCGATGCGATCATCATCTGGCCCACCAATGGTGAGGCCGTGATCCCCGCTGTGCGCAAGGCACAGAAAGCAGGCATTCCGGTGGTTGTCACCAATTCCAACATTGCCGAGGCGGGCTTTGACTTCATCAAGTCCTTCTCCGGCCCCGACAACATCACCCAGGGCGCGCGCTCGGCAGAGATCATGTGCGACAAGTTCAAGGACATGGGCATCGCGGATGAGGCTCAGGTGGTGCACATCACCGGCCAGCCCGGCTACACCACCGCCATTGAACGCGCCAAGGGGTTTGAGGACCGCCTGCCCGAGGTCTGCCCGAATGTGACCATCGTCGACACGCAACCGGGCGACTGGAACCGCGAGAAATCGCAGCAGGTGATGGAAGCCTTCCTTGTGAAATACGACGACATCGACGGCGTCTACGCGGGCGATGACAATATGGGTGTCGGTGCCCTCAACGCCGCCAAGGCTGCGGGCCGTGACGGCATCATCTTTGTCGGGGCCACCAACTTTGCCGTGGGCTACGAGGCCATGGCAGCGGGGGATTACTGGGGGTCCATCTATCAGTCGCCGGTGGATGATGCCGAGGCCGCGCTGCAAACCGCCGTCGACATCCTGTCGGGCAAGGACATCCCCTTCCTGAATTACTTCGACACGCCGAAGATCACGCAGGACAATATGGGCGAGTTCACCAAACCCGTCTTTTAAGGCACATCATGTGGGGCGCGTCTGCCGGGTGCAGGCGCCCCATATGGCATTTCCCAAAATCGAGATTTGGAAGGGGCACGCCTATGGGACGTGTATCGGATCGCGTCTGCCTTGTGACGGGGGCAGCGCAGGGCATAGGCCGCGCCATTTCTGAGGCGCTGCTGCGCGAGGGCGCACAGGTCTGTCTGGCCGACATCAACGGCGATAAGGTGGCCGAGGTGGCCCAGAGCTTTGCCGCGGATCATCCCGGTCGCGTCACCTCTGCCCCGGTGGATGTCACCGATCGCGCACAGGTGCAGGCGATGATCGCCCATACGGTTGCAACCTTTGGCCGGCTGGATGTGAAATTCAACAACGCGGGCGTCAACCGGCCAATGAATTTTCTGGACGTGACCGAAGAAAACTGGAACTTCATCATGGGCATCAACGGCTTGGGCTGTATGATCGGCATGCAGGAAGCTGCCCGCCAGATGATTGCCCAAGGTCAGGGCGGCAAGATCATCAACACCGCCTCGGTGGCCAGCCGTCAGGGTTTTGACAATGTCGCCCCCTATTGTGCCTCGAAATGGGCGGTGGTGTCGCTCACCCAATCGGGCGCACGGGATCTGGCGAAACATAACATTACCGTCACCGGCTTTGCGCCCGGTGTTGTGGCCACGGAAATGTGGGAGCAGGTTGATCAGGATCTGATGGAGATCGGCGCGTCCGAGCGCCCCGGAGAGGCGATGGAGACCTTCTCGGCGGATATCCTCAAGGGACGTGTGGCCACGCCCGAGGATATCACCGGAACCACCACGTTTCTGGCCTCTCGGGACAGCGACTACATGACCGGACAGATCGTCATGATCGACGGGGGCATGACCCTCGTGTGACCGGCGACAAGGCAGGAGGAGCCGATGCCCGAGACATCAAAACACGCCCAGAATCCAAGGGAGGGGATGATGGCAACACTGAGCAAAGAGCAGATCGGACGTGTCCTTGCCAAGCAAGGCATCCTGATTGCTTTCGCGGTCTTTCTGGTCGCCTTTACCATCGCCAACCCCAAATTCCTGTCCGTTGATAATGTGTTCAGCGTGGTGCGTTCCTCCGCCATTCTCGGCGTGATGGCGCTTGGCGTCACCTTTGTGGTGATCAGTGGCAATCTCGATCTGTCGGTGGGGTCGATGATGTCGTTTTCCACCATCGTGGTGCTGGATCTGCACGACACGCTTGGACCATTGCAGGCGATCCCGGCGATGTTTGCGATGACGATGGCGCTGGGGGCCTTGATCGGGTTTCTGGTGGGCTATCTGCGGCTCAATTCGCTGATCGTGACGCTGGGGATGCTCTCGGCCATTCACGGGCTGACGCTGACGTACTCGGGCGGGCAGAACATGGATATCGCCGACAAGGAAGGCACCTGGTTCGGCGTCTTTGGACAGGGCAGCGCCCTTGGCATTCCGGTGCCGATCCTGATCTTTGCGCTCTTGGCGGCCTTGCTGGGGCTGGTCCTCGGCAAGACCCCATTTGGCCGCAAAATCTATGCGGTGGGGGGCAATGGCACCGCCGCGACCTTCTCGGGCATCCGCCGCGCCCGGACGGTGTTCAGCTGCTATCTGATCTCTTCAGCCTGTGTGGCCACCGCAGGGCTCATGCAGGCGAGCCGCTCTCTGGGGTCGCAAAACACCGTGGGCCAGGGGCTGGAGCTTGAGGTGCTCGCCGCTGTGATCCTGGGCGGGGCGTCACTGATGGGGGGATCGGGGACGATCTTTAAAACCGTGATTGGCGTGCTGATCCTCGGGTTCATCCAGAACGGTCTGCTGCTGCTGGGCCTGCAATTCTACGTCCAGTTCGTGGTGACATGGGTCATCATCATCCTTGCTGTCTGGCTCGATATCGCGGCCAAGCGCGGCAAGCTCTGGTCGCCAATCGCATAAGAAGGGAGAGGCCCATGCAACCGGGTGCATTGTCCAAGGCGCTGAAAAACGGCGCAATCTGGGGCTTCATCGTGCTGGAGCTGATCTTCTTCAGCGTCGCGGGCGAGTTTCTGTCGCTCTCCGACAAGGCCTTTATGGATTTTGAGAACATGCTGCTTTTGCTGAAGCAGTCCGCCCCCATCGGGATCATTGCGATGGGCATGACCATCGTCATGGTGAACGGCAATATCGACCTCAGTGTCGGGGCCACCTTTGCGATTGCCGCAATCGTGCTGCTGGACAGTATGACGTGGCCGATCTTTGCGGGACTGGGCGACTGGGTGATCCCGGTGGCGTGGCTTCTGGCGCTGACGGTCGGCACGCTTCTGGGGGCGCTCAACGGGCTTATTGTGTGGAAAACCGGGGTTGATGCCTTCATCGTGACGCTAGGGTCGATGCTGGGCTATCGCGGCATCGTCTTTATGTTCAACGGCGAGAACCCGACCTCGCATCTGAACTGGACGCTGGTGGATTTTGCCGAGGCGCAATTTCTTGGCCTGCACACCGCCACATGGTTCCTGCTGGCGGTGACGCTGGCAATCTGGTTCCTGATGGCGCGCACCGTGCATGGGCGCAACGCCTATGCCATTGGCGACAACCGCGACGCCGCCGTGAATGCCGGTATCCGCGTTGGACCGCATATGATGGTCAACTTCGCCATCATCGGCTTTCTCGCAGCGCTCTCGGCCGTGGTGTTTTATTCCGAAAGCGGCTCGGTCAATCCCAATGACGGCCAGCTTTATGAGCTCTGGGTGATTACGGCCGTGGTCCTTGGCGGCACCAAGATCACCGGCGGCGCGGGATCGGTGATCGGCACCTTCGGCGGTGTCATCGCGATCCAGTTGCTGCGCAAGGGGCTGGGCCATATCGGTGCCGATACCTCCACCGTGAACCTGGTGATCGGCCTCATTCTCATTGCGGTGCTGTTTCTTGATCGTCAGCTCAACGTCAAAGGCAAAGAGGAACTGAAGGTATGAGTGGTCCGGTTCTGCGTCTTGAAAACATCGTCAAAACCTTCCCCGGTGTGCGGGCCTTGGACGGGGTGTCCTTTTCGGTGATGCCGGGCGAGGTGCACGCCCTCATGGGGGAAAACGGTGCGGGCAAATCCACCCTGATGAAGGTGCTCGGCGGCATTCACCAGCCCGATAGCGGCCACATCTATATGGGCGACAACAAGGCGGTGATGGCCGGCCCTCTTGAGGCCAAGGCCAAGGGCATCGTCTTTATCCATCAGGAACTGAGCCTCGCAGAAGAGCTTTCGGTGGCGGAAAACATCTACCTCGGGGAGCTGCCGCGCAAGAGCTTTGGCCGGGTGGACTGGCCCCGGCTTGCAGCAAACGCCAATGCAATCCTGAAAAAGCTGAACGTGGGCTTTGATGCCAAGACCCGTGTGGGCGATCTGTCGATTGCCAATCAGCAGATGGTCGAAATCGCCCGCGCGCTCACCGTGGACGCCAAGGCGGTGATCTTTGACGAACCCACCGCCTCGCTGACGGATGCGGAAAAGGTGGTGCTCTTTGACGTGATCGCGGATCTGCAACGCGAGGGCGTCGGGATCATCTATATTTCGCACCGCATGGAAGAGATCTTTAAGATCACCGACCGCATCACCGTGCTGCGCGACGGGCAGTATCAGGGCACAGTCGAGACCGCCGACACCAATGAGGAAGCCGTCACCCAGATGATGATCGGGCGCAAGCTGGACCTCTCTCGCAACGCCGCGCATCACGAATTGGGCGATGTGGCATTAGAGGTGCGAGGCCTCAGTTGCGGCAAGCTGTTTCACGACGTGAGCTTTGAGGTGCGCCGGGGCGAGGTTCTGGGCTTTTACGGTCTGGTGGGCGCGGGTCGCACAGAGATTGCCGAGACGCTCTTTGGCCTGCGTGACCCGTCCGCCGGGCAGATCCTGCTCGATGGGCGCGAGGTGCGGATCACCTCCCCGGTGGAGGCCATCAATATGGGCATCTCTCTGGTGCCGGAGGACCGCAAAGGTCAGGGTCTCGTACTGGGCATGAACTGTCGCGACAACATGACCCTGCCGCAGGTGGATGACCTGAAGGCCGGACCGTTTGTGGCCGAAGGCGCGGAAATCGCGATCTTTGATCAGTACCGCGACCGGCTCGACATTCGCACCCCCGGCTGGCGGCAGCAGGTGGGCAACCTGTCCGGCGGCAATCAGCAAAAGATCGTCATCGGCAAATGGCTGTCGATGCATCCCAATGTGCTGATCGTGGACGAACCCACGCGCGGTATCGACGTGGGCAGCAAATCCGAGATCCACAAACTGCTGCGCGGGCTGGCCGCACAGGGCTATGCGGTGATCGTCATCAGCTCCGAGATGCCCGAGGTGCTGCATGTCTCTGATCGGATCGTGGCGATGTATTCAGGCCGCATCATGCGCAGCTTCACCTCTGAAGAGGTCACCGAGGACAGTCTGATCCAGTCAATTTCGGGCTTGGAAGGCGGTCAGGTGGCCTGAGCGCCACGCGTTCAGGCTCCGTCAATAACGGGGGCGCTGACACGCCGCCACCGGATAACATGTCCTGATCCTGTTCATCCCGGCGCGCGCGCTGCGCTTACCCAATTCGCTCTGATCCAAAGTGTAAGTCGGGGCATGGCTGGGTGCGGCGCCGACATGACTGTGCGCCGTTTCCGCCCCGCCTGATCGCAGGTCGCTGGCACACCCGTCAGCCCGACATGGGGCTGCATCTATTTATTCAAATAACCCGAATTATAACTTCGATAGTTGGCCAATACTCTTGCTCTGCCGGATGACATAGCTTGTCCGCAACAAGGGAAACAGCCTCATGCATCTCGATCATGTGACCATCCGGACTCGAAATCTCGCTGCAACGCGGGCGTTCTTCATTGAGGTCTTCGGGCTGGAAGAACGCCCGCGCCCGCAGGCGATCCAGCGCATTCCGGGCCATTGGCTCTATGCCGGAGACGCGCCGATCGTCCATCTGATCGGATCGCGCGGCCCGAATACGGGTATCGGCCCAGAGGCGTGGGATCACGTCGCTTTCCGCCGCAACGACTATGCCCGGTTTCGCGCCAGCCTCGCGCAAAAGGGCATTCGCTACTCCACCATGGACCTGCCCGAATTGAACGAGCGCCGCCTGTTCTTCCGCGCGCCCTGCGGTCCACTCATCGAAACCGTGTTCCGCGGGAACGCATGCCTCACAGGAGAAGAAAATGACTGATCTAACAGGAACAAAGGCAATCGTGATCGGTGGCACCTCCGGGATTGGCGCGGCCGTTGCCCAGGTGCTGGCAGAGCGCGGAGCCGCGGTGACAAGCGCCAGCCGTGCCACCGGTTTGGATGTTACCGACGCGGACGCCTTGTCGCGCTGGATCGCCGGTCAGGGGCCGTTTGATCATCTGGTGTTCACCGCCGGGTCACAGGCCCCGGGTGGCGCGGTCGACGCGCTGGATCTCGAAGCGGCGCGCCGGGCCTTCGACGTCAAGTTCTGGGGCAGTATCCGCGCGGCCAAGGCGGCAGCGGCAGAGCTCAGACCTGGCGGCACCATCACCCTCACCAGCGGGTTTCTGGCGCGCCGTACGGTACCGGGTACCTTTGCCAAGACCGCCATGAATGCCGCACTGGAAGCGAGCGCCAAGATCCTGGCTCGGGAACTGGCCCCGATCCGTGTCAATGTGGTCAGCCCGGGCCTGACCGATACCGATGCCTATGCCGGAATGGAAACCGCTGCTCGCAAGCAGATGCTTGAGGGTGCTGCGGCCAAGCTGCCTGCGGGCCGCGTGGCGCGTCCGCAGGACGTGGCCGCCGGCTATCTCTTTGCCATTGAAACCGCCTCTGTCACCGGTGCCGTAATCGACATCGACGGCGGCGCCTTGATCAACTGAACCGGAGTCTTCCGATGCCAACAGAATCTAAACTGCCGTTGCAAGTCTGGATCTTGACCCTTTCCGCATTTGCCATCGGCACCGCCGAATTTGTCATCGCAGGGCTTCTGACCCAGGTGGCAGAGGATCTGGCCATCTCCGAAGGTCAGGCCGGGCAACTCATCACCGCCTATGCGCTGGCGATCGTGATCGGCGGCCCGGTGCTGACCCTTTGGTTGGCCCGGTTCGACAAGCGCAGGGTGTTGCTAGGGCTGATGGGGCTCTTCATCGCCGGCAACCTGCTGTCGGCCTATGCCGATGACTTCTCGACGCTGTTGTTCAGCCGCATCATCGCCGGGTTAACCCAAGGCCCCGTCTACGGCATCGGTGCCGTCGTCGCGACCCGGTTGGTCCCGGATCGCATGGCGGGTCGCGCCGTGGGCCAGATGTTCGCCGGGTTGACGCTGGCCAATGTTCTGGGGGTGCCAGGTGGCGCCTGGATTGGAAATAGCGTCGGCTGGAACACCACGTTCCAGGTGGTGGCCGCGCTTGGTGTGGTGGCGGCTGCGGCCATTCTCGTGGCCATTCCCCGGCAGCCGCGTGAGGTCCCGGCCTCTGTGCGCGGCCAGATCAGCGCCTTTGCAGATCGCAACCTGTTGGCAAGCCTCGCCTTCACCATCCTGGCCTGGACCGGTTTCATGGGGTTCTACGGCTATATCGCCCCGGTGGCCGAACAGGTGGCGGGATTTGCCCGCGCTGATGTGACCTGGGTTCTGGTCATCGTCGGGCTCGGGCTGGTGCTCGGAAATACGCTGGGTGGGCGCACCGCCGATGCAAACCTGCGTCTGTCCCTGATCGGCTGGCCGATCGCCATGATCGCAGCCCTGCTGGTGGTCGGTCTGCTGGCGCCGGTGCCATGGGCCTTTGTCCCGGCGGCCTTTGTGTTCGGGGTGATGAGCTTTGCCAATGTGCCGGCCATGCAGATGCGCGTCATGCGTCATGGCAGCGCCGCCCCTGAACTGGCCGCAACCGCCAATATTTCCGCCTTCAACATCGCCAACGCCCTGGGCGGCATCATCGGTGCCGCAGTTGTCGACAGCACTTTGGGTGCAGCCGCCATCCCCTATGCCGCAGCGCTGGTGCCCGTACTGGGCGTGCTGTTCATCCTCACGCAGGAGCGCAGATCCAAGCCCGGCACCGCCACAGGAGCCTGAGCGCTCGCGCGGCTCGCTCACCTCTTTATCACAACCGGAGACCCAAAATGACACTTCTGTTCGCCCCGACCCGGATCGGCCAACTGGACCTGCCCTCGCGTATCGCGCTGGCCCCGATGACACGCTGCCGCACGGACCAACCCGGCAATATTCCCAATGAGATGATGGCCGACTACTACGCCCAACGTGCCAGTGCTGGCCTGATCCTGACCGAAGCCACGCAGATTAGCCAGCAGGGCCAGGGCTATTCCTTCACCCCCGGCATCCACACGGATGCGCAAGTGGCCGGTTGGCGCAAGGTCACCGAGGCCGTTCACACGGCCGGCGGGCGAATCTTCAGCCAACTTTGGCACGTCGGCCGAATGAGCCACCAGATGTTCCATGCCGACGGGCTGCCGGTCGCGCCCTCGGCCATTGCTCCGGAGGCGACGGTTTGGGTTGTCGATGCCCAGACCGGACAGGGGGGCATGGCGGAGTGCCCGACGCCCCGCGCGTTGGACACTGAAGAGATCCCGGGCATTACCGCCGATTATGTCCAGGCCGCGCGCAATGCCCGCGACGCGGGTTTTGACGGGGTCGAGATCCACGCCGCCAATGGCTATCTGATCGATTCCTTCCTGCGCCGCAGTTCCAACAAGCGTGACGATGCCTATGGCGGCAGCGTGGAAAACCGCATCCGCTTTGCCGTCGATACGGTGGCGGCAGTGGCGGCCGAAATCGGGGCTGATCGCGTTGGCATTCGGATTTCGCCCTTCATCACCCAGCGCGGCATGGATGATCCCGAAGCACCCGAGGCCCTGCTGGCGCTGGCGTGCGCGCTTGGCCGTATCGGGATCGCCTATATCCATATCGCCGAGGCCGATTGGGACGACGCGCCGGAGACCCCGCGCGATTTCCGTCTGGCCCTGCGGGCCGCGTTCCCCGGCACCATCCTGGTGGCGGGCGGCTATGACAAGGAGCGGGCGGGGGCCATTCTGGCCGAAGGGCTTGCTGATGTGGTGGCTTTCGGGCGTCCGTTCATTGCCAACCCGGACCTGCCGCGCCGCTATGCCGAGAACCTGCCGCTGGCCGCATTCGACGGGGAGACGCTGTTTGGTGGCGACCGGCAGGGCTACACCACTTATGCCGCCTATGAGGATACCGCCCCGTCCTGATCCTGCGGACGACGACTTGCCAAGGGGGACACCGGCGCATTCTTTGGTCGGGGCAAATTCTGATTTCAGAAGCCGCCGATTGTTCCCCCTGGCTTTCCACGCAACCGTTGAGCCGACGCAAAAACGGGAGGACGCCAATGCTGCGCATCGTCGAACAGAACTTCACCCAAGACCTGACACCGGAACAGCGGCTGGAGGAGCTGGGCCTCGAGCTGCCGCCGGTGTCCGGGGCGGTCGGCGCCTATGCGCCCTGGATGCAGGTTGGCAACGTCATCTACACCTCCGGGCAATTGCCCTGGGTCGACGGGGATCTGAAATACACCGGCAAGATGGGTGCGGAGCTGACGGTGCAGGACGGGTATCAGGCCTTTCTTCTGTCGGCCCTCAATGGCCTTGCGCAACTGCAAGACGCGCTGGGATCGCTGAACCGGGTGCGGCGTATCCTGCGGGTCGAGGGCACGGCTCATACCACGCCGGACTTCACCGAACAGCCCGCTGCGCTGGATGGTGCGTCGGATCTAGTCAACGCGGTGTTCGGAGAGCGGGGCCGGCACACGCGGATGATCTACTCCGACACTGCCATGTGCCTGAATTGCGCCACGCTGGTGGTGCTCTGGGCTGAAGTCGAAATCTGAACGAGGATTCACAGACATGGCACGCGCATTGAC
Source organism: Epibacterium sp. MM17-32 (assembly GCF_022348205.1). Classification (NCBI taxonomy): domain Bacteria; kingdom Pseudomonadati; phylum Pseudomonadota; class Alphaproteobacteria; order Rhodobacterales; family Roseobacteraceae; genus Epibacterium; species Epibacterium sp. MM17-32. Next base: position 34,813 of record NZ_JAKRFC010000010.1, read on the forward strand.
GGTCGGCCAGATCGACCTGAGTTTTCACCAGGCAGCGGCGGCGGTGGTCTGCGCGTTGCTGAACCGTACCGGCCATCAGGTCGACCTGCGCACCGCCGCGCATGAAGACATGTTTGCCCTGCAGGCGGCGGGCGAGGTCGATCTGGTGGTCTCGGCCTGGCTGCCCGCCAGCCACGGGCGCTACATCGCCCCCTGCGAGGATCAGTTGCTGAAGCTGTCCACGCTCTACACACCCTATTGTATCTGGGGCATTTCGGACCGTGCTCCTGCGCATATCCGCTCGGTTCGGGATCTGGCGCAGGAAGATGTGGCGCGCCTCTTCAATCGGCGCATCCAGGGCATCGGACCGGGCGCCGGAATCAGCCGGTTCTCCCGCCGGATGGTGGAGGCTTACGACCTCGACGCGCATGGGTTCCACTTTCAAAACGGTACGCTGGCAGACTGTACCGCAGCGGCGCTGGCGGCAGACGAAGGCGGAGATCTGGCGGTGGTGCCGCTTTGGCATCCGCAATGGCTGCACCGGCAGTTGCGGTTGCGCCCGCTGTCGGATCCGCTGGGCCTGCTGGGCGGGCAGGATGCGGCAACGCTGGTCCTGCGGCGCGAGGCGGCGCCGCGGCTGACCCCGGAAGGCCGTGCCCTGCTCGAAACGATGCAGCTTGGCAATGACACCGTGTCACAGCTGGACTATGCGATCTGCGTCGAGGGCCACACTCCGGAGGCAGCGGCAGAGGCTTGGCTATCCGAAAACGCCGTCCAGTGGCACGATTGGATCAGGCCTATGTAGCAGGGTCGCGGTTCAGCCCGGGGTGCGAAAGGCCACCACCAGCGCATCGATCAGCGCCCGGACGCGCCGGGGCTGACTCCGCGAGGCGGGCCAGACCATTTGCAACCCCAGCGCTGGTACCTCGTATTCTCGCAGCAAGGGCACCAGTCGCCCTTCATCCAGATCCGCTTTCACATCCCATTGTGACTTGCGCACGATGCCACAGCCCTTCAGGGCCCATTGCCGGATCAGATCCCCATCGTTGGCGATGCGATTGCCTCGCACCGTGATCGCCTGGCGTTTGCCGTCGATTTCGAATGGCCAGGTTTGATCCGTATCGGCGCCAAAGCGCATCAGCAGACAATTGTGGTGTTCGAGGTCGTTCGGGTGCCGCGGCGTGCCTGCCTGACGCAGATACTCCGGTGCGGCACAGACGATCCGGGCACTGTCGGCCAGACGTTTCACGATCAGGCTGCTGTCGGCCAGATCGCCATAGCGCAGCGCCAGGTCGAGCCCCATCGCCGCCATGTCGACATATCCGTCGCTGAGATGCAGATCGACCGACACTTCGGGATGCTGCTCCAGAAAGCGGTCGATGATCGGCGCCAGCCGGTTGCGCCCCAGATCCGACGGCGCGCTGAGCCGGATCGGCCCGGCGATCCGGTCCACACCCAGACGCACGCGGGATTCCAGCTCTTCGGCTTCTGCCAGCAGGCGCTGCGCACCGGCGATCAGTTCGCGCCCTTCCTCTGTCAGGCTGATGGAGCGGGTCGTGCGGTTCAGCAGCCGGGCGCCGTAGTGGTTTTCCAGCGCTGCAAGGCGTTCGGATACCGTGGCGGGCGACAGGCCCATTTCTCGCCCGCCCGCCGCCATGCCACCCTTTTCCACGATGCGCAGGAACAGCGCGAGATTGTCGAGCAGCATGGGCTTCCGTCTCCAAGTTGGTTTGGCGGAACTGTCTCAATTCCGCCGTTGCCGCGCAAGGTCGCCGATCCGGGGCCGTCGCCTGTGCAGGCCTCGCGCAGCAGGATCAGGATTTGAACTCCACGGTCACGAAGACCAGTGGAGTGGTGCCGGTATTTTCCAGGTCGTGAACAAAGAACTCTCCCGCGCCGAGTTGGAAGTGCCGGGTATCGCCTGCCGCGTAGACCGTGTCCCGCACGCTGCCGTCATGATAGTGCGAGCGCGATTTTCCTGGGCCGGTGACGGTCCAGAAATAGGTTTCCTCATGTCGATGGAACGGCGCGCGCTCCCCGGGCTCGAGGTGCAGGTGCCAGATTCGCAGTGTCTCGGTTTCCGACACCAAATGCGACCCGACTCGGCAATTGGTCCAGTTTTCGGTGATTTCCTGCTGCAGTGTTTCGGGCCAGGCGTCGAAGCGGTCGGAGTGAGATTTATCCAGCATGATAGCCTCCAATAAGTGATCATATGAGTATTAGAATCGTCACATAGCACAATATATGCTGAAAAATAAGGATTGACCGACGTACTGATGATATTTTAATGATCGAATGATCGATAAGATCCAAGGGAGGAAACGTGATGACATCCAATCTGACTCGCCGTCGGTTTTTCAGGACGGCAACTCTGGGGACCGCCGGTGCAGCGCTGGCAGCGCCGGCGCTGGCGCAGGGCGGGACTGAGTTGAAGATGCTGACCTGCTGGCCCAAGAACTTTCCGGGCCTCGGCACCAGTGCAGAGCGATTTGCACAGCGCGTCGCCGCGGCCAGCGACGGCAAGCTGCGTATCAAGGTCTACGGCGCCGGCGAGATCGTCGCCCCTTTCGAGGTGCTCGACGCGGTCGCGGCCGGTGCGGGCGATCTGACCCATGACACCTCCTATTACTGGTTCGGCAAGGACCCGGCCTTTGTCTTTTTTGCGGTGGTGCCCTTTGGCCTGACCGCGGATGAACACTTCACCTGGCTCAAATTCGGTGGTGGTCAGGAGCTGTGGGACGAACTGGGGGCCGCGCATGGGGTGAAGCCGCTGGCGAACCTCAACACCGGCGCCCAGATGGGCGGCTGGTTCAAATCCCCGATCAACAGCGCCGCCGACCTGCAGGGACTGCGGGTGCGCTATCCCGGTCTCGGCGGCCAGATGCTGTCGCGCCTTGGGGCAACGCCGGTCAATATCCCCGGCGGGGAGTTGTTCACCGCGCTGCAATCGGGAACCATCGACGGGTTGGAGTGGATCGCACCGTGGAACGACCTCGCCTTTGGCTTTTACCGCACCGCACAGCACTATTATTACCCGGGTTTCCATGAAATGGGGCACACGCTGTCGTCCTATGTGAACGCCGATGTCTGGTCGGGGCTCAGCAGCAGCGAACAGGCGATCATGCAGTCGGCGGCGGATGCGGAATATGTCACCTCGCTGGCGGAGTACAACGCCCGCAACCTCGATGCGCTGACCACCCTTGTCGACGATCACGATGTTCAGCTGCACGAATGGCCCATCGACATCCTGGTGGAGATGAAACGCATGGCGCCCGAGGTGCTGGCCGAAAGCGCTGCCAAGAGCCCGATGGCGACCAAGGTGCACGAGAACTGGCTTGCCTTCCGCGAGACTCAGCGCCGGTGGGGCGACATCGGCGATTATGCCAACGCGCGGCTCAAACAGGGCTGAGCGCCCCCGAACAGCTGGCCCGTCCACCCATTTGTGGCCAGTTGATCCGGTCCGGTGATCCAACCTCTGTTACCGGGCCGGATCGCAATTCTCCAGGAGATGCCCCGTGCAGCGGCCCCGTTCGGGCCGGGTGGGTGGCGTCGGGAAGACGGAAATGGAAAACACCTACACACATATGAAGGGCTCCGGCCCGCTGGCCCGGGGCATTGACTTGATCGGACGGGTCAGCCGTTGGCTGGCGGTTGCCATGGTGCTGTTGCAATTCGCGGTGGTCGTGGCGCGCTACCTGTTCGATGCCGGTGCGGTGATGGCGCAGGAGGCGATCCTCTATCTCTTTGGCACCATGTTCATGCTGGCGATGGCGGATACGCTCGCCTCGGACCGGCATGTGCGGGTCGACATGATCTACCACGGGCTGTCCCCGCGGTGGCGGCGCAGGATCGATGCGGCGGGTATCCTGCTGTTCCTGCTGCCGTTGTGCCTGTTCATGCTGTGGACCTCGCAGGACTATGTGCTCAGCAGCTGGGCCGCGCGCGAAGCCTCGCGCGAGGCGGCGGGGCTGCCCGGGGTCTTTGTCTTCAAGACGGTGATCCCGGTGGCGCTGACCCTGGTGATCCTGCAAGCACTGGCGGTGCTTTTCCGCTGCTTGGGTGTCGGGGGGCGAGCTGATGGTTGACGTGCACACGCTCTATCTGATCGCGCTCTTCGCCGGGCTGCTGATCTGCCTAATGTCGGGGTTTCCGGTGGCCTTCGTACTGGGCGGGGTGTCGCTGCTGTTGGCTGGGCTTGGCGTTCTGCTGCAGCACTTCGATGCGTCCTTCCTGTCGGCGATCCCGCAGCGGATCTACGCGGCGATGACAAATGACGTGCTGCTTGCGGTGCCGTTGTTCGTGTTCATGGGGGCCATGCTGGAACGCAGCGGCATTGCCTCCGAACTGCTGGACGGGATTGGTCGTCTGTTTGGCCGACGCCGCGGCGGGCTTGGCTTTGCGATCACCCTCGTAGGGGCGCTGCTGGCGGCCTCCACCGGTATCGTCGGCGCCACGGTGACCACCATGGCGCTGTTGTCGCTGCCGGTGATGATGACCTGGGGGTACTCGCCGCGGCTGGCGGCCGGATCGATCTGCGCGGCTGGCACTTTGGGTCAGATCATCCCGCCCTCGCTGGTGCTGGTGTTGCTGGCGGACACGATTTCCTCGGCCTATCAGAAGGCGCAGCTGGCGATGGGAAATTTCTCGCCCGATACCGTGTCGATCTCCGATCTGTTTGCCGGCGCGATGGGGCCCGGCCTTTTGATGGTCGTGGTGTTCCTGCTCTATCAAATCGCCATGGCGCTGCTGAGCCCTGCAAGCAGTCCGGCCCCGCCAGAGCGCGCGGCGGAGGAAATGACCATCACGGCCCGGGTGCTGCTGGCCAGACTGGTGCCGCCGCTGGCGCTGATCCTCGGCGTACTCGGCTCCATCCTCGGCGGCGTGGCGACACCAACCGAATCCGCTTCGATCGGGGCAGCGGGGGCGGTCCTTCTGGCGGGCTTTGGTCCCAGCCATCGCCGCCACGCCAATATGGCGCTGCTGATCCTGGGGCTGACCGTGGCGGTGAAACAGGGGCTCCTGCCCGGCCTCGACCTGCCGCTCCAGACGGAACGCTACATCATCGCGGTGCCCGCATTGGTGGTTGGCGGCTATTTTGCCCTGGCCCTGGTCCGGTGCCTGCGCGCAGGCGCGCTCTCCAGCGCCGCCACCGAGACCGTGCGGCTGAGCGCAATGGTCTTTATGATCCTGATCGGGGCGGCGATGCTGTCGTTGGTGTTCCGAGGCTTTGGCGGCGACGAGGCGGTGCAGGCGCTGATCTCCGGTGTGCCCGGCGGGCCATATGCGGCCCTGGCGGTGGTGCTGGCTGTGATGTTCCTGCTCGGGTTCATCCTCGACTTCATCGAGATCATCTTTGTCATTGTGCCCACCATTGCGCCGGTGCTGCTGATGGCGGGACTGGATCCGATCTGGCTGGCGATCCTGATTTCGCTGAACCTGCAAACCTCATTTCTGACGCCGCCGTTTGGATTTGCCCTGTTCTATTTCCGCTCTGCGGCCCCGCCCGAGATCGCCACCCGCGACATCTACGCCGGGGTGCTGCCGTTCATCGGCTTGCAGGTGCTGGTTCTGATCGTCGTGGCGTTGCTGCCGGGCATTTCCACTTGGCTGCCCTATGCGCTAAGGTAAGCGCCGGAGCCCGCCCGCCGCGCCGGATCACACGCAGTGGGCGGGCCTCGCTCCGACAAGATCTCCACCAGACCGCAAGGGCTCAATGACACAAGATCCCGCCGCCCCGCCTGCCGCCAAGAAGAAACGCACGCGCCTGTCACCGCAGGACCGCGAGCATCTGATCCTGACCGGGGCCATCGAATATGTCGCCGACCACGGCTTTGCGTTTTCCACCCGGGAACTGGCGCGCCATCTCAACGTCAGTCAGAGCCTGCTTTATCGCTATTTCGCGACCAAGGAAGAGATCGTCGAGAAGATCTATGATCGGGTCTATGTCGGGCGCTGGAACCCGGAATGGGACGAGATCCTGCGCGACCGCAGCCTGCCGCTGTCCGACCGGCTGGAGCGCTACCTGGGGGATTACGCAAAGGTGGTTCTGCAAAAGGACTGGGTGCGGATCTTCCTCTTGTCCGCCTTTGACGATCCGGTGATCTCGCAGCGGTATACCGCGATGCTGCGGCGCCGGATCTTCGAGCCTTTGCTGCAAGAGCAACTCGCCCACATGGGACGGGGCGATCTGGTCCGGCCCGAGGATCATGAAATGGCGATGGAGCTGATCTGGGGGTTTCACGCCAGCATTTTCTACCTCGGGGTGCGGCAATGGGTCTACAAGGTGCCCAGCCAGGTGGAGATACAATCGCTGATCCGCTGCCGGGTGCGCAGCTTCCTGCTGGGGTTTGAGGATTTTCTGCACAACGCGGAAGCTGGCTAAATCTTATTTAACCCGCAGCTGCATCACCGGAGTGTATTATCCGTGTTGTCCGTCGAATGTCGCGGAGCACTTTGCGCGGGTGATTGGGCTGGATTCCTGCCAGTGATAATGAGAAACAGAGGCTCTGATGGCAGGTGATGCAGAAAGGCCGACGCGTGGCTGAAACCAAGATACCCTTCAACCGCCCCTCTTTTGTAGGCCGCGAACTGCATTGGGTGACCGAGGCCATCAACCGTGGCCAGCTGTCCGGCGATGGCCATTTCACCCGTCTCTGCCACCAGCAGATCGAGGCCGCCACGGGGGCCGGCGCCGCGCTGCTGACCCATTCCTGCACCGCGGCGCTGGAAATGGCGGCGCTGCTGTGTGATCTGGCGCCGGGGGATGAGGTCATCATGCCCTCCTTCACCTTTGTGTCCACCGCCAATGCAGTAGTACTGCGCGGCGCGGTGCCGGTGTTTGTCGACATCGACCCCCGCAGCCTCAATATCGACCCTGCCCGGGTCAGCGCCGCCATCACGCCCCGCACCCGCGCCATCTTTGCGGTGCATTACGCCGGATTTCCCGCCGATATGGATGCGCTGGCAGAGATTGCCCGGGCGCATGACCTGATGCTGGTGGAGGATGCGGCCCAGGCCTATGGGTCCACCTACAAGGGGCGTCAGGCGGGCACCCTGGGCGACATGGGCGCCTTCAGCTTTCACGAGACCAAGAACATCATCAGCGGCGAAGGCGGCGCGCTCACCCTGAACCGTCCGGACCTGGTCGAGCGCGCCGAGATCATCCGAGAGAAGGGCACCAACCGCTCCCGCTTCCTGCGCGGTCAGGTGGACAAATACACCTGGGTCGACCTGGGCTCCTCGTTCCTGCCGGGCGAGTTGATTGCCGCCTTCCTGCATGGTCAGCTGGAATTCCAGGACGAGATCCGCCAGCGCCGCTGCGCCCAGTTCGATCACTACATGGCTGCTTTGGCAGATCTGGAGGCCCGGGGCCAGCTGCGCCGCCCCGTGATCCCGGAGCACACCACCGGCAATGGCCACATGTTCTACCTTCTGCTGCCGGATCAGGCCCGCCGCGATGCGCTGATTGCCGCCCTCAGGGCGCGCGGTATCATTGCGCCATTCCACTATGTGCCGCTGCATTCCGCCCCCGCCGGCCAGACCTACGGGCGCACCGCCGATCCGCTGCCGGTGACTGACCGGACCTCCGCCTGCCTGCTGCGACTGCCGCTGTTCTACACGCTCGGTGACGACATCGACGCGGTGATCGCGGCGGTGCATGACTTCTTTGCAGAGGCGCGCTGACCGATGGCCTATCTGACCCAGGAAACTCTGGAAAACATGGGCTTTGCCGCGCTGGGGCGCAATGTGCGGATCAGCGACAAGGCTTCTCTATACGAGCCGGAAAAGATGTCGCTGGGCGATCACACCCGCATCGATGACTTCTGCGTGGTCTCGGGACGGGTGGTGACCGGGCGCAATGTGCATATCGCGCCGCTCTGCCTGGTCGCGGGGGGATCGCCGGGCATCACCTTCGGCGACTTCTCGGGCCTGGCCTACGGGGTCAAGGTGTTTTCGCAATCCGACGATTATTCCGGCGCGACGCTAACCAATCCGACGGTTCCCGCCGCCTACAAGGCGGAGCACAAGGCGCCGGTGTCGCTGGGACGCCACGTGATTGTTGGCGCCAATGCGGTGATTGCGCCGGGGGTCGAGCTGGGCGAAGGCGCGGCGGTCGGCGCGGGGGCGGTGGTGCTGCGGTCCTGCGCGCCCTGGACCATCCTCACCGGGGTGCCGGCGCGGCCCGGCAAGACCCGCGCATGCGATCTGCTGGCGCAGGAGCAGGCGCTGTTGCAAGCCGAAGCTGAGGCGGAACGCGCCGCCGCCAAGTTCCCGCCGTCGCCTCCCACTTCCTGACCCCTCCCTTGCTGCCAAGGCCCCTGCCCTATGCCTGAAACGCCCCGCGCCAACTACCTGATCTACGCCCCGGCGTATGACCCCGACAGCGGCGGGTCGATCTTTCTGCATCAACTGGCCCATGCGCTGACCACGCTGGGAGAGGACGCTGCGCTCTGGCCTTGGTGGGAGGCACCGAGGCCTCCGCTGCGCAAGCGCTTGCGCCGGATGCTGGGCAAGCCCATGCGGATGCCGCAGGACCCGACCCTGCGCACCCGGGTAGCCCGACCCGCGGATCTGCGCTCCGAGACCGTGGTGGTCTACCCCGAAGTCACGCTCGGCAATCCGCTCGGCGCGGCGCATGTGGCGCGGTGGCTCCTCTACAAGCCGGGACTGAAGGACCCCTATGACTTTGGCCCCGGGGAGATGTTCTTTCGCGCGGGCGAGATGTCTGACCTGCCAAAAATCACCGGCGGCGCTCAGGACCTGTTCCTGTGGCGGCGCAATCCGGTCTATCGCAACGAAAATCGTCCCGACCGCAAGGGCGCCTGCTACATGCTGCGCAAGGGCCATGAAAAGCCGCGCATCCCGGAGACCGAGGACGCGATCTGTGTCGACGGTCTCTCGCATGAAGAAACCGCGGCCGTCTTCAACCGGTGCGACACGTTCTACAGCTACGACGAGGCCACCTTTTATTCGCAATATGCCGCCATCTGCGGCTGCGACAGCGTCATCGTGCCGGGCTATTTCGCGGATCGTGCCGACTGGGTGGCCGCGCATCCGATCGGTCGGGTGGGTGTCGCCTACGGGCTGAACGACCTTGCCCATGCCCGCGCCACCCGTGACCAGGTGGCGCCGCTTCTGGACGCGCAGGAGCAGGCCGGGCTAGAATCGGCCAAGGCCTTTGTCACCCGCACCCAGGCGCGCCACAGCAGCGCCTGACTGGGGGCCGAAACCCCCTGCCCTCCTTGACCCCCAGGATCTGCCCCTAGGATCCGAGCACGGCGTCTATCCGGGCTTTGGTCTGTGGCATCCGGTCGAGGCTGGCTGCGATGCGCGCGCGCCACTTGGGACCACGTTCCAGCGCATCCGCATAGGCGCCATGCAATTCATCCGGGCGGTCCTCCGCCAGCGCCGCAATCAGGAACGCCGCCTGACGCCGGTCCTTTTCCGCCTTCAGCGCATCCGCCGCCGTGCGCCGCTCCGCGACGATCAGCTTGTGAATGGCAAACCGCTCTGGCTGCGGGATCTGCACCAGCACGCCGCTGCGGTAGGTGATCGCCGCCCGGATCGGATCGGCGATGAGATAATTCAGATGATGCAGCCCCTGGGCATCCACCCCCAGCGCCGGCAAGGGGCGCAGGCTCTCATCCTCGCCAAAGGCCGGTGTCAGGAATTCGACCAGCGTATCCCCCCGCGTCTGTTTCCAGCGCCAGCTGCGCCCGGCCTGTAGGCTGGGTTGCGGGGCAAAGCTGAAATCCCGGAACACCTGTTCCAGCGGTGGGGCGGCAATATCCTCCAGCGCCAGCGACAGACGTGAAAAGCTCGCCACGTCGATGTCATCGGTCTGCGCCGCCATATCGGTGCCGAACCGCAGCCCAAGCTCGCCTTCATAGAGCCGAAAGGCATGAGTGCCGACGATCGTGCCACCCAGCCGGAACACGCCCGATTTCGCCAGCGCCGCCAGCAGGCTCCCCGTCGCCGCATCCAGCCCCAGAAACCCCTCTGCCCGCAGCAAGCGCACCAGCCGCGTCCGGTTGCGTCGGCGGGTGTCTTGCTGGGCCTTCAGCGCCTCGTGCCGATCCAGCCGCGCGCGCAGCTCCGCGCTGTCCTCGCCGATATAGCGTTTTTTCACGTCGGAACCGATGCGGTAGCTGTCATACCAATAGCTGCGCCCGTTGCGCAGCACTTTGGTCGGCGTGCCCCGGATTTCCGACACCGCATCGTCTTGCAGCGACCGCAGCAGGTCGTGATAGGCCGCATGGGCAAGCGCAGAATGGCGATCCAGCATGGGCTCCCCGCGTGTTCAACAAAACTTTATTCTGTTGAGCATAGCGCATGTTCAACAAAAAGATAGTCCGTTGAACATCACCTGTTCTTTAGCACCAAACGGGCATCCCCTGTGCACAGGTCGGCGTCCGCAGCTGGCGTCCAGGCTCACTCCGCGAACATATCTTGATAGCGCTCCCGCAGAATATTCTTCTGGACCTTGCCCATGGTGTTGCGCGGCAGTTCGTCCAGCACCAGCAACCGGCGTGGGTGTTTGAAGCGCGCCAGTGCCTGCCCTGCCGTTTCCGCGACCCCCTCCAGATCAGGGGCTTTGCCCGGTTCGGGCACGATGAGGCCCAGGACGGTTTCCCCGAAATCAGGATGCGGCACACCGATCACCGCGCTCTCCAGAACGCCCGGCTGCTGATCCAGCACCAGCTCGATTTCCTTGGGGTAGATATTGTAGCCGCCCGAGATAATCAGATCCTTGTTGCGTCCGACGATATGGACATAGCCGTCCTCATCCACGCGCCCCAGATCACCGGTGATGAAGAACCCATCGGCGCGCAGCTCGGCCGCTGTTTTCTCGGGCATCTGCCAATAGCCCTTGAACACATTTGGCCCGCGCACTTCGATCACGCCAATCTCCCCCTGTGGCAGCGTGTCACCACTTTCGGGGTCGGTGATCTTCAGGTCGACCCCGGGCAAGGGAAAACCCACGGTCCCTGCCCGGCGCGCGCCCGCATAGGGGTTGGAGGTGTTCATATTGGTTTCGGTCATGCCGTAGCGTTCCAGGATCCGATGACCGGTCCGCGCCTCGAATTGCGCATGAGTGTCGGCCAGCAGTGGCGCCGAGCCGGAGACAAACAGCCGCATCCGCGCGGCAAGATCACGCGTGAACCGCTCATCCCCCAGCAACCGGGTATAGAAGGTGGGCACCCCCATCATCGTGGTGGCCTGCGGCAAGTGCGTCAGCACCAGGTCGAGATCGAACTTCGGCAGGAAGATCATGCTTCCGCCTGACGCCAAGGTGATGTTCGTGGCGACGAACAAGCCATGGGTGTGAAAGATCGGCAGCGCGTGCAACAGCACGTCATCTGCGGTGAACCGCCATTCCCGGACCAGAGTCTCGGCATTGGACAACAGGTTGTTTTGGGTCAGCATCGCGCCCTTGGAGCGCCCGGTCGTCCCGGAGGTATAGAGAAAGGCTGCCAGATCCTCAGCGTCGCGGGTAACGGTGGCAAAGGATGTCGGCATACCCGCGGCCTGATCCATCAAGGTGCCGGTGCCATCGGCGTTCAGCGTTGCCAGCGCAGCGCCGAGTTGCCGGGCAATCGGCAGCAGCGTCGCCTCGTTGCGGCGGTCACAGACCACCACCGATGCACCGCTGTTCTCGATGAAATAGCTGAGTTCCTCGGCGGTATAGGCGGTGTTCAGCGGCAGGAAGATCAACCCGGCCTGTACGCAGGCGGCATAGAGTGCCAATGCCTCGGGGGACTTCTCGACCTGCGCCGCCACCCGGTCTCCCGGTTTCAGGCCCGAGTGTGTCAGCACATGTGCGATTTGTGCTGCCCTGCCAAGGAAATCCTGATGGCTTATCACCGCCCCGGTTTGCAAATGCAGAAAAGGCGTGGACTTGCCGGCGTGGATGCCGAACAGGCGGTCATATAACGGGTTTGCCATGGTGCGCTGCCTTTCCTGAACCTGCCCGCTGGCGATGGAGGCCGCGAGGGGATGCTCATTGCATGTGTCGTCGACCGCATGCGGCACAAACGTTGCGGGCAGACGCTTTGCCGACGGGGTCATCTTGCGGCCTCCAATACCAGATGGGGCAACCAGCTGACCAGTCTCGGAAATCGATCAGGCAGGAACAGTTCAATCGGTGAAGGGCCAGGGGCCGGAAAAGGCGCCGATCGGTATTACATCGGATACGAAACCTGGACTGGGCGTCTCGACCCACCGGTGCACCGTGATTGCGCCGGGTTCCAGAACCAGCTGCGGGTCGCGGGCAGCGTGGTGGTCGGTCAACACTGCGTGGCAGGTCGCGGGTCCGATCTGACAGGTGATACGACCGATTTGACCGACGACAGCGCGATGGACATGGCCCGAAATCATCCGAATGGGGCCGGGATAGGCCTCCAGTCGCGCCATCAGCTGCGCACCGTCATGCAGGTTATCGGTATCCATCGCGGGAATCCCGGCATGTATCCAAGGGTGATGCGTGGCGACAATGACCGGTTTATCGCCCAAATCATCCAGCGCCGTATCAAGAAACGCCAACCCATCGGAGCCGAGCGCTCCATGGCGCGCGCCCTCCTGCAGGGTGTCGAGACCGACAATGGCGAAGGGCCCGAGTTCGCGCACCCAGTGGATAGGCCCCTGAGTTGGCATCCACGCTGCGCCGGGAAAGGCTGCGCGCATCGGTTCGCGCGTGTCATGGTTGCCAGGCACCGCCAGCCAGGGCCGTTCCAATTCAGCCATGATGGAGGTGAAATGGGCGTATTCCTCAGGCGCGCCGTGATCCGTCAGGTCGCCGGTCACGATGACGCAGTCGATCCCGTCCAGACTGGGAAGTTTTGCATTGATCGTCGCAACCGCGCGGTACAGGGCCTCGGCCGTATCCGAACGCCCGCAAGCGAGCGCGCCCGGGGAAACGATGTGGGTGTCGGTGATCTGAATGAAACCGGTCATCAGGCAGCCCCTGCCTTTGGTAGGATCAAGAGCGCTTCGGTCGGGATCGACAGACGGACGTCCTCCCCCGGTCTGGGTGCGGACAGGCCGGTATGCAAGGCAAAAAGCGGTGCCTCGGTCGCTCCGGTCAGCGCGATGCGGTAATGCGTGCCAAGAAAGGTCACGGCTTCGACGCGGGCGGTCACAGCCCCCTGCGGCTCGATCCGGACATCCTCGGCCCGCACCAGGACCTCCTGACCGTCGGCGGGTTTCGGCAGGTCAATCACCCCACCCGGCAGGTGCAATCGACTGGCCTCGATCCGTCCACCGAGTGGCATCGCATCGCCGACAAAGCGCGCCACAAAGCCGGTGGCGGGGTTGCGATATAGCGCCTCGGGCGTACCGATCTGCGCCACTGCGCCCTGGCTCATGACCGCGACACGGTCGGCGATGGCCATGGCCTCGTCCTGATCGTGGGTGACAAAGATCGCGGTTATGCCGAACTGGCGCAGCAGGATCGCCAGTTCGTCCCGCAACTGGCCACGCAGGGCGGCATCCAGTGCCGACAGGGGCTCGTCCAGCAGCAGCACCCGCGGACGGGGGGCCATGGCGCGCGCCAGAGCCACGCGCTGACGCTGACCGCCTGACAACGCGGTGATCGCACGGTCGGCATAGGCCTCCAGGCGACACAGGGCGATGACCTCATCCACCCGGGCGTCGATTTCCGCGCGCGACATTTTCTGCATCTTGAGGCCGTAGCCGATGTTGCCGCGCACCGACATGTTGGGAAACAATGCATAGGACTGAAACACCATGCCAATCTTGCGCGTTTCAACGGACTGATGCGTTACCTCCTCGCCGTCGAAAACGATCGACGCGCCGGGATCGGGCGTTTCAAGCCCGGCAATGATGCGCAACAGCGTGGATTTCCCGCATCCGGACGGGCCGAGCAGCGACAGGATCTCGCCCTTGGCGATCTCCAGGTCGGTGGGCAACAGCGCCCGTGTGCCGCCGGGAAAGGTCTTGGCGATATTGGTTAGTGTCAGTGTCATTGCATGATCCTTTGAGCGCGTGCGCTGGCCCATTGCATGGCCATCAGAAGCGGCACGATCATCACGAAGAAGACCAGCGTGTAGGCCGACGCCACTTCGAGCCGCATCGAGGCGTAGCTGTCAGCCAGGCCCACGGGCAGGGTTTTTAGATAGGGTACGTGCAGCATCCATGTCAGGTTGAACTCGCCGATCGACAGGGTGACCACGGTCAGCGCCCCGGCAAGGATGCCGGGCATCGCATTCGGCACAACGATGTCAATGAAACGCCGCGCCGGCCCCGCGCCAAGGCTGGCAGCCCCTTCCTCCAGCGTCTTGAGGTCAATGGCCGCCAGCACGGACAGGACCGAACGCACCATGAACGGCAGCGTGTAGAGGACGTGACCGACAAGGATAAACAGCCAGCTGGTGCGAAACTCGGTCCAGCCGCCATAAAGCTGCAAAAGCGCCAGAGCCAAGGCCAGACCCGGAATGGCCAGGGGCAGCGAAATGAACTCTTCCAGCACGCGCGAGGCACGACCGGGATTGCGCGCCAGAGCATAGGCGGCAGGCACGCCCAGGACCAGAGTGACGATCAGGCACGCCAGTGCGAGCCCGACCGACAAGAAGATGCTACCGGAATAGAGCATCCAGACCTCGCCGATCCATTTCAGCGTCACCCCCGAGGACAACCCGCGAAAGTAGTTCACCGTCAGCCCGGCAAGAACCGATTGGATGATCGGGATCAGGAGAAACGCGCAAGTCAGCAAAGTGACCAATAATGGTATGATTTTGGTGAAGGATTTCATCGTCCTATCCTCCTGCCGCAACGTTTGTTCCCGACAGGCTTCGCGCGATCAGCAGCAGCGCCCAGGTCACCAGCCCCAGCACCACGGACAGAGCAGATGCCATGGCGATATTCGCTGACAGCGTGAATTCGGTATAGATCACCATCGGCAGCACATCGATGTCGGTGGCGAGCGTGAAGGCCGTGCCGAAGGCACCCATGGCAGTGGCAAAGGCGATCGCCCCGGCGGCGATCAACGCAGGCGCCAGCGCCGGCAGCACAACGTCAATGACAATACGCAACGGCGGCGCGCCCAGGGTCCGGGCCGATTCCTCCAGCGCCGGGTCGATCTTTTCCGCTGCGGCCATGACCGTCAGCAATACGCGCGGGATCGAGAAATAGAGATAGCCCAGAAACAAGCCTGTAATCGAATAGGCAAAGGTCCAATGACCGGGCAGGATCTGGTTCACCAACCCTTGCCGTCCGCCCAGCAGGATGATCATGAACCCCACGACAACGCCGGGAAAGGCCAGCGGCAACGTCAGGATCGACAGAAGCGTATTGCGGCCCACGAACCGGTTGCGCACCAGGAACAGCCCGGCGGTGGTGGAAATCGCCAACGCCGCCACGGTGACGGCCAGCGACACCACAACGGTCTGCCCCAGCGTCGACAGGTACCGTGGAGTTTGTAGAATTTGCAGGTAGATGGCCCAGCCTGCGTCACCCTCGCCCGCAGCGAGGACCAGGCGCGCCAGCGGGATCGCCAGAAAGGCGAGAGTGAAAATCGCCAGCGGCAGCAGGCACAGCGTCAGGAAATGGCGTTGGATCATCAGCGGCTCCGATGCAAGAGACGGCCGGGCAGGACCACTGTCCGCCCGGCCTGAAGAGCGACGTTACTTGACCTCGTTCAGATATCGCTCGCCAAACGCGGCCTGCGCCTTTTCCATCTCGGCGTAATCCACCGCGACGGCGCGCTCGTACTCGGCGGCTGGCAGAAACTTGGCCGCCACCTCGGCAGGCAGATCTACCGGCCGCGCGGGCTGCAGATAGGCGTTGGTCCAGATCGCCTGCCCCTCATCCGACAGGATGAAATCCAGCACCTTCTTGCCGGCATCGGGGTTCGGGGCGTCGGCGACCAGGCTCATGACATAGGGCACCCGAACCGAGCCTTCGCAGGGCAATACAAACTCGAAATTTCCGTCTTCCTCGTATTTCCCGCGATAGGCATTGAAGTCGTAGTCAAACAGGATCGGGATCTCGCCCGATACCACCCGCGCGAAAGAGGTCTGTTTGGGCACGATAGGATCGTTTTCGGCCAGCGCGTTGAAATAGGCGATCGCTGGATCGAAATTCTCGAGATCACCGCCGTTGGCCAGATTCACGGACACCGCACCGGCATAACCGACAAAGGCCGACGACGGATCGAGATAGCCGACCATGCCACGATATTCCGGCTTGGTCAGGTCGGCCCAGCATTGCGGCACCGGCGCACCGCCCAAGGCATCGACATTCACAAACAGGCCCAGTGTGCCGTAGTGAACAGCAAACCAGCGGCCTTCGGGGTCCTTGAGGCCTTCGGGGATGTCATCGAAGCCTGCGGGCTTGTACGGCTGCGCGACGCCCTCATTCCCGGCCTTGATACCGGTGGTCACACCATAATAGGCAACATCGGCAACGGGGCTTGCACGTTCCGCCAGAAGTTGGCTCAGGGTCTGGCCGGAGTTCTTGTTGTCATGCGGCATCTGAATGTCGAGGCGGTCATCGATGGCCTCCAGCATCGAGGCCCAGTCCGCCCATTGTGGCGGGCAATTGTAGCAGACAGCATCCTCGGCAGAGGCCGGTGCAGCGATCGCGGTTGCGAAGGCCGCGGCAAGAACAGTATGTTTCATGGGTTCATCCTTGTTTGAGATCGGTCTTGAGCGAGTGAACAGACGGCGGCCAGGCGGCAACCTGGTCGTCGTCACGGCTTTCCGTCCGCGGGCGCGCAAGCGTGGCCCCGGCACGGAAATCGAATGGCAACGGGGGTCGCTGCGCGCAGCCCCCACCTTGCATCATGTCCAGTAGAGTCTGCGCGGCCTGGCGCCCCATGGCCTCCGGTGCCGTCTCGATCGTCGACAGAGGCACGTCCAATAGCCGCCCGACGTCGATCCCGTCGAAGCCGACAACCGACAGGTCCCTTGGGACGCTTTTCCCCACCAGGCGGGCGGCCTTTTGCACGGCGATGGCCAAAAAGTCGTTTGAAGCGAAGATCGCCGTCAGCCCGCCAAGGGAGGAGAGAACCTCGGCCAGAATATCAGGCGTATTCGCCTCGGCTTCGTCGAGTTCGATCAGGGCGGGATCCGGCAGGCCCCGTGCTCTGCACTCGGCATGAAATCCCGCATAGCGGTTGCGGGACCGGTCCGAGCTGGAGAACCGCAGCGACAGAAAGGCCGTGCGCTGGTGGCCAAGATCGGCAAAGCGTCGCGCGACCTCTCGCGCGGCCTCGAAATTGTCCACATGAGCGGTCACGAACCCGTCGAGCGGATCGTGGAACAT
Source organism: Epibacterium sp. MM17-32 (assembly GCF_022348205.1). NCBI lineage: Bacteria > Pseudomonadati > Pseudomonadota > Alphaproteobacteria > Rhodobacterales > Roseobacteraceae > Epibacterium > Epibacterium sp. MM17-32. The sequence continues at coordinate 52,075 of NZ_JAKRFC010000010.1, forward strand.
CAATGACACCGGCACGCCCCGGTTACGCGCCTGGTTCAGGGCCGCGCTGCGTTCGGGGGCGACCATGGTCACGATCAGCCCGTCAACTTCCTTGGCGACGAGGGTCGCGATGGCCTCGTTGTCGGCATCACCGTCATAATTCGAACTGGCAATCAGCAGCTGATAGCCTGCGCCCGACAACACCTCCTGCGCGCCTTGCACCGCCTCTGCAAAGACCGGATTGGTCAGCGAGGGAACCAGGCAGCCGATCGTCATGCTGCGTCCGCCCTGCAACGCGCGTCCGATGGCGCTGAAAGAGAACCCCAGATCGCGCGCTGCGGTCTCAACCCGCGCACGCACCTCAGCACTGGCCGGACCGGATTTGTTCAGAACCCGGCTTGCCGTTGCGATCCCGCAGCCGGCGGCGCGCGCGACGTCCTTGATGGTCACTCTTTGCTTCTGGTCCATTCGTCAGACTCGATTGGAAACGTTTCCATACCTGATAAAGAGGATTCTTTTCAGGAATATGACAAAGGCCGAGGTCGCCGGCGGATCGTTTGACACTTCCGCTGCGCGTTGCCGGTGGCCGTTCCGAATAGGATTTTCACGCGTGGAGGATGCGGTTGCGCAGCTATCAGGATCGCGGCAACAAAAAGGGCTGCCCCGGTCGATACCGGAGCAGCCTCTCTGTTTTAGGTCCGCGTCAGTTTATTTGGCGGCCTGGTGCGCACCGGTGGGTGCCTGTTCGCCGGTCTCTTCTGCCTTGGGTGTAAAGAAACCCGTCCATGCGTAGAAGATGCCAAACACCGGCGCCAGCCAGCAGGCAAAGGACAGCGGAATATAGAGAAGGTTCTCCATTTTGCCCTCCGAGATCCCCAGCGCCAGCGCCGAGATTACAAAGGCACCGCCTGCGTTCCATGGGATCAGCGGCGAAATGATGGTGCCGCCTTCTTCGGTGGCGCGGGCAAGGTTCAGACGTGAATAGCCGATGCGGTCATAGACCGGCTTGAACATCCGACCCGGCAGCGCGATCGACAAATAGGGGTCGCCTGCCACGGTGTTGGTTGCCATCGACGACAGGATCGCCGAGGTCTGCACGCCCGCGATGGATTTGACCCGCTTGGTCAGCAGCTCAATGATCGCGGCCAGACAGCCCGTGCGCTCCAGCGCGCCACCAAAACCAAGCGCAATCAGGATCAACGAGATGGTCCACATCATTGACTGAATGCCGCCCCGGTTCATCAGCGCGTCCATCGCCTCCACCCCGGTTTCAACCGAGTAGCCGTAGTTGGCATAAGTAAAGACGTCATGCACCGATACGCCCTGCACGAAGATCGCGATCAGCGAGGCCACCACGACACCAATGAACAGCGTCGGGATTGCGGGCATCTTCAACATCGCAAGCCCGATCACCAGAAGCGCGGGCAACAAGAGCCAGGGCGTGATGTCAAAAGAGCCATCCAGCGCGGTCTTGAAGCTCTCGATCCGTTCAAAAGACGGCTCCCCTTCGCCAAGGTTGAAGCCCATCACCGTATAGATCGCCAGTGCAATCAGCATGGCCGGAACCGTGGTCGGCAGCATATTGCGGATGTGGTCAAACAGCTGCGTATCGGTCACGGCGGGCGCAAGGTTGGTGGTGTCCGACAGGGGCGAGATTTTATCGCCAAAGAAGGCCCCCGAAACCACCGCGCCTGCGGTCCAATAGGCAGGAATGCCAAAGCCTTCGCCAATGCCCATGAGCGCCAGACCCACGGTGCCCACGGTGCCCCAGCTTGTCCCAAGCGCCAATGAGACGATGGAACACAGGATCATGCCCGCAGCCAGAAACAGCTGCGGCGACAGCAGCGACAGCCCGTAATAGATCAATGTCGGAACCGTACCCGAGGCGATCCATGTACCGACGATCATGCCGACAAGGATCAGAACCGAGACGGCGGGAAAGGAGACCGCGATCACATGGAATGCGCCTTTTTCGATCTCATCCCAGCTCAGGCCTTCGATCAGGCCCACGATGGCCGTCAGTGCGATACCAATGGCCAGCGGGATATGCGGGGTGAAATCCCCAAAATAAAAGATCTGCACCCCAAGGATGCCGAGCGTCAGCACAATCGGCAGCAGCGCCAGACCGATTGATGGACGAACGTCCGTTTTTTGTAATGGCATGAAACATGTCCTCTCTGTTGGGTGGCGAACCGTGACCTGGCCTCAATGAGGGCATCACCGAGCGCAGCGGGGTCCGGTGCCGGTTGTCGTCTCTTTGGGATCAGCTGGTGGATCTGTAGGCGAGTATTGCGGCCGACAGATCTTCAATCGCGGTACCGACCCCTTTGAAAAGGGTAATTTCCTTTGGCGACTGGCGCGGGGACAGATCCCCTTCGCACAGGTCCTTGAGCGTAGCGCGAATGTCGCTTTCGACGAGCACGCCGGTTTCCAGCGGGGTCTTGATGTCGCCGCTTTCCACCAGCGCATCCATCGTGTCCACATAGACCGTGGCACGGGTCAGCACCGCGTCGTCCGCTTCGCGCATGGTTGGAGTAAAGCTGCCGATCAGGTCGATGTGCTGGCCGGGGTGCAGCCACGCGCCCTGCAGCACCGGTGTCTGCGACAGGGTCGCGCAAGAGACCACATCGGCCTCTGCTGCGGCGGCCTCGACGCTTTCGGTGACCTCGGCGGCAATGCCCATCTCCTTCAGGTTTGCCACCGTGCGCGCCGCATTTTCGGGCATGATGTCATAGACCAGCGTGCGCGTCATCGGCAGCACCTCGCGGTAGGCCTGCGCCAGATTAAAGCCCACGCGCCCGGCGCCAATGATCAGATGCGTGGCGCTTTCGGGGCGGGCCAGCCGCCGTGCCGCCAGCGCCGAGGCCGCAGCGGTGCGCCGCGCTGTCAGCTCTCCGCCATCTGCCAGCAGCAGATGCGCGCCGGTTTCGCGGTCAAACAACACATAGCTCGACGACAGCGCCGCGCGGCCACGTTTGCTGTTGCCGGGCACCACATTGACCAGTTTGATGCCGCCAAAGCCCTCCGCACGCCATGCTGGCATCAGCAGCAGCACATCGTCTTCTTCTCCGGCGTTTTCCAGATAGTGGTGATGGCGCAGCGGCGCTTCATACGCGCCGCAAAATCCCTGATCCAATGCATCAATCAATTCCGCATAAGGCAGGGCGGCGCGGGTCTGTTCCTGGTCGAGAATTTTCATTGAACGATCCTAACTGTGAAGAGGAGGCAGCGCCGGGCGGATAACGCCCGTGCCTAGGCGGCGATCAGCCAGCGGGCTGTCTCGGAAACGCCGTATGAGGGAGATTGAGCGCCATGCAGCCGCGCGGCGAGGAGCTGTCCTGCGCCCGGCGCCATGGTCCAGCCAAGCTGACCGTGACCGGCGTTGAGCCAGACATTTTTGTGGGTGCGCAAACGGCCTAGATAGGGCCGCCCGCTGGGGGTGGTGGGGCGCAGACCGGCCCAATGTGTGACCGCATCCAACTCGACCGCGCAGCCAAAGTGGCGCGCCACATAGTCATCCAGATACGCCGCGCGCTCCGGGTTGGGGCTGCTGTCGTGACCTGCAAATTCGGCAATGGCGGTGACGCGCAGGTAAGACCCCAGCCGGGTGACTGCGATCAGATTGGTTTCATCGACCAGCGGGCGGGCTGGCATATACGCACCATCCCGTATCGGGTAGGTCGCCGAATAGCCTTTGACCGGGTAGATCAGCGGGCGCACGCCTAACTGTTTGCCGAGCGCGACCGTGCCAACACCTGCCGCGATCACCAACTGATCGCAGGGCACTGGCCCGTCTGTGGTCTGCACCGCCGACACGCGCCCCTGTGCGCGCTCGAACCCGGTGACCGTTGCGCCATAGTGGAACGTGACCTGCCGGTTCTGCTCCAGCCACTGCGCCAGCGCTCTGGTGAACCGGCGGCAATCGCCCTTACTGTCGACCGAGGACAACAGCCCGCCTTTCAGCCTGTCGCCATAAACCTTCAGCGCCGGGTCCCATTGGGTCAGTTCTTCGGCGCTCATGGGAGAGAAGCCTTCGAGATGATCCGATGCCTTGCGCGCGGTAAAGGCGCTCTCTTCCCCATAAAGATAATAGGCCCCGTCATGCCCCTGCTCAAAAGCAAGCCCAGTGGCTTGCTCCAAGGCCTGCAACTCTTGCCGCCCATGGCGGGCCAGCCACGCCATCGCGCCGGAATTTTCCCGATGCGCCCGCGCCGAGCACTGACGCAAGAACGCCAGCCCCCAGCGCCAGAGCTGCGGGTCCATCAGCTTGCTGATCTTCACGCTCGGGGTACGGCCCAGTAAAGCATGTATCATTTGCGCAGGCGCGGCAGGCCCGGCCCAGCTCTCGGCATGACCGACGGCAATGATCCCCGCATTGGCAAAGCTGCAGCCCTCGGCAGGGGCCTTTGCGCGCTCGATCACGGTCACGTGGTGGCCGCGTTCCGCGAGGTGGTAGGCGGTGGCCATCCCAACCACCCCCGCTCCGATCACGGCAATTCGCTGGCCACGCTTCTGCTGGTCATGCATACTTTCATCCAAATAGCTCGGGCACGCGGCCTATGGGCAATTTTTTGGTAAAATAAGAAAAATCATGTCCCAAACAACAAAAAAAGACTCTCCCTTTGTCTCTGATGCACAAACGGCATTGCTGGATGACAGTGAAAAGCAGCAGATCCGGCTTGAACTCGGCAAGCGTGTCAAAGGCTTACGCAGTTCGGCCGAGATGACACTGGAACAAGCGGCGGAGCGCACGGGCCTTGCGGTTTCGACCATTTACAAGATCGAAAACGGCAAGGTGTCCCCGAGTTTCGAGAATCTGCTGCGACTCGCACGGGGGTATGGTGTCGGCCTGGAGAAGCTGATTGCAGAGCCGGAAGGCGAGGTCACGACGACGCGCCTCACGGTTACGCGCGCGGGCCAGGGGCGTTCCGTCGAGGGCAAAGCCTATGCCTATGAAATCTTGTGCAACGGCCTCACCGGCAAGAAAATCATCCCGCTCATCGGAACGGTTGGCGCCGCAGGCGGGACCACGCCCGAACATCTTGACCGGCATGATGGCGAAGAGCTCCTGTTCATACTCGCAGGAGAGGTCGAATTGCGCGTGGAACACTATGAGCCGGTGATCTTGAAGGCCGGAGATTGCGCCTACTATGACAGTACCATGCGGCATGGGGTGCGCAGTACAGGGGCCGAGGATGCGCGCGTGTTCTGGGCCTGCACGCATATCGAGGGGCTTGATTGAGCATCCTCTCGGTCCTCTGGGGACATGGAAGTTGATCTCAGGCTATGTGGTCTGATCCACTTTAGCCTTGATTTCCGCACCCTGTTGCACGAATGTGCAATAAATCGTGGGGTCCGGAATGTCTGACAACAAACCTAAATTTCGCCGGGAAAGCCCGGAGCTGCGCCGTGAGCAGCTTGTCGAAGCCACACTGCGGGTGATTGCGCGCAAGGGGGTTTCGGCAGCGACCGTGCGCGAAATCTCGGCCGAGGCCGGCGTTGCCTTCAGCCTGATCCGGCATCACTTTCGCACCAAAGAAGATCTGATGTATGCGGCCTATTCCTTTCACATGCAGAAGATGGCGCATCTCTCCCTGTCGTCGGCGACAGATACAGACCGGACACTCGCGGACCGATTGCGCCAATGTATTCGGGACACGCTCTCTCCGCCGGTGACCAACGGGGCCGGTTTGCAGATCTGGGCGGGTTTCATTCAGATGGTTCCGCATGATGAGCGGATGAAACAGATCCACATCGATACCTATCTCGGCTTTCGCAATGCACTGGAGCCGCTGATCACAGAAGCGCTCGAAGCCCGTGGCGCGCCCGTCGACCCGGCCTTGGTCGAACAGAAGGCGATCGCCTGCAACGCGGTCCTCGACGGGCTTTGGCTCGAAGGGTCGATGCTGCCGGACATGCTGCCGCCGGAACGGTTGATCGCAGTGGCGGAGGCGACCCTATTCGCCATTCTGGGGTTGCCAGCAAATAGCTGACCCCGACCAAGGAAGATACAAGGAGAAAGCATGCCAACGATCGGTCAAGCCCTGGCGCAGAACCTCGTTGATCGCGGGGTTGAGGTGGTTTTCGGCATCCCCGGGGTGCATACCATTGAACTCTACCGTGGGATCGAAGCTGCCGACATTCGCCACGTTACACCGCGTCATGAACAGGGGGCGGGCTTCATGGCGGATGGCTATGCGCGTGTGTCCGGCAAACCTGGCGTCGTGTTCGTGATTACCGGCCCGGGGTTGGTCAATACGCTGACGCCCATGGCGCAAGCACGTGCCGACAGTTCCCCCATGATCGTGGTAACGGGTGTCAACCGCCGCGACAGCCTTGGCAAGGGGCTGGGCCTGCTTCATGAACTGCCCGATCAGTTGGGATTGTCGAAAACAGTATCAAAGCACGCCGAGCAGGTGGAGGACGCAGCCGGGCTCGACGGGGCGCTGGGTCGTGCGTTTGCCGGGCTCGCCGGACGGCCGGCGCCCGTGCATATCGAGGTGCCGACGGACGTCATGGGCCTGCAAGGTCCGGATGATCTGTCGCTGACCGATGCCCCCGCCCCCGATGACCCGGATCTTGCGCCCATCCTGGCACGTCTCGCAGAGTGCGCGCGCCCCGTCATCATCGCCGGTGGCGGTTGCCGCAGACAGGACGCGGCGCTCACACAATTGGCGGAGAAACTCGACGCACCCGTGGTGCAAACCGTCAATGCGCGCGGATTGATGCATGGGCATGCGCTCACCGTCGCCGCCAGCCCGTCGTTGCACGCCGTCCGGGAGCTGATCGAAGACGCCGATTGCGTGCTTGCGCTTGGCACTGAACTTGGTCCGACCGACTACGATATGTATGCGACAGGGAGCTACCCGAGGATGGCGTCCTTGTTGCGCATCGACATATGCGCCGATCAACTGCGCCGCCACCCGGCGGAGGTCGCGGTGACCGGTGATCTGGATCGGTGTCTGCCGCGACTGGCTGCCGAGATCGACAGCAAGCCCGGGACTGGTGGCGCGGGCCGCGCAGAGGCCGCACGCAATGCGGCGCTGCGCGAAATCGACACCACCGCACCTGGCTATGGTGCGTTGATCGAGCAGATCGAAATCCTGCGGGATGCGGCCCCGGGCGCGATCATGGTCGGGGATTCCACGCAAGCGGTGTATGCCGCAAACCTGGCTTACGATCACGACCGCCCCGGCGGCTGGTTCAACGGGGCCACCGGATTTGGTGCGCTCGGGTTTGCGATCCCGGCCGCGATCGGGGCCGCCATCGCCGATCCGACCGCACCTGTCATCGCGCTCATGGGCGATGGCGGCGCTCAGTTCACCTTGCCGGAACTGGGTGTGGCGAGCGACGAGAACATCCCCATCCTGTTCGTGGTCTGGAACAACAACGCATTCCTCGAGATCGCGAACTCCATGGAAGCCGCAGGCATTAAGGCCACTGGATGCCACCCCGGAGCACCGGATTTCGAGGCAGTATCCGCCGCCTATGGTCTCGGTTTCAAACGCACGTCCCCAGATCAGCTGCGTGCCGCGCTTGCTGACCTTTTTCCTCTCTCGGGTCCGATGCTGCTGGAAATCGAAATGTAGGGACCCACACCAGGGCGTGCCTTGCCCACCGCCTCGTGAGGATATGACCTGCCCTCAACGACAGAAGCCGCGCTCGTGGACCCGGGCGCGGCTTCTTGCCAATCCGACAGGTGAAAGGCGGCTCAGACTTCGACCGACACCTTGCCGATCGGGTTCGAGCAACAGGCGAGAATGTAGCCTGCCTCTATGTCATCATCCGAAATCCCGCCGTTGTGCACCATATGCACATCGCCGGAGGTTTTCTTCACCTTGCACGTGCCGCAGACCCCAAAGGTGCAGCCCGATGGGATATTGAGGCCATTTGCACGCGCGGCTGCCAGAACCGTATCCGTCTCGGCCACCTTGGCAGTGACACCGGAAGTTGCAAAGGTGATTTCGGCCTTGGCGTCATCATCAAGCACAACATCATCGAGATCCGGCTGATCAGCTTCATTCGCGACCGGCGCGTGAAAGCTCTCCTGATGATAGTTGTCCATGTCAAAGCCGAGACCGGCCAACGCGTCCCGGACCGCCTGCATGAATGGTTCCGGACCACAGCAGTAGACCTCGCGCTCCAGATAGTCCGGCGCCATCAGGCCCAGCATCAACTGATTGAACACGCCCTGGTAGCCTGTCCAGGGGCGGTAGAGATCAGGCTCTTCCACCACGAACTTCAGGTCGAGCCCTTCGGAACGGCTGGCCATCTGCTCCAGGCGTTGCCGGAAAATGATCTCCGACGGCCGCTTGGCACAGTTCACAAACACGATGTCCAGATCATCCCCGTCGTCCCACATGCTGGTGGTCATCGACATCATCGGCGTGATGCCCGATCCGGCGGAAATGAAAAGGAACTTCTTTGACTGGCTGCCGGCGTTCGTAAACAACCCCGCCGGGCCGATGCCTCTGATCCGCACCCCCGGCTTCAGATTGTCGAGCATCCAGCGCGTTCCGATGCTGTCCGGCTGCGCCTTCGCGGTGATGGTGATCGTGCGCGGGCGCGATGGCGACGAGGAGATCGTGTAGGTGCGGTGCACGGGGCCACCGGGAACCGGAATCTCAAGCGTCATGAACTGGCCGGGGTCAAAGTCGAACAAGGCACCGGACGGCGCCTTGAAGGTGAAGGACGCAGTATTGTCCATCTCCGGTATGATGGAGACACATTCCAGCATCTCCGTATCATTCCAGATCGCGCGTTCACTCATTTTGGGCATTTGGTCTTACTCCGCCGCGATGGCTTGGGGATCGCGGTTGCGCTTAAGGGTATTGAGGTACCACTCCACGAATTGCAGCACGCCGCTTTCCTGCACCGCGGAATACGGCCCGGGCTGATAGGCGGGAGAGTTGATACCCATCTGGTTGTACTCGACGACCTCGCGGTCCTCGTCATTGGTGGCGATCCAGACTTCGGTCAGGCGATTGAGATCGTAGTCCACGCCCTCGACCGCGTCCTTGTTCACCAACCATTTGGTGGTCACTTCGGTTTCCGTCGGGCTGATCGGGGTGACGCGGAACACAATGGAGTGGTCCGACAGGAAGTGGTTCCAGGTGGTCGGATAGTGGAATTTCAACAAGGAGCCGGCATCGGCAAACGCCGCCCGCCCCAGCCAGCGCCGCACCGCCGTCTTGCCGTCCAGGGTATAGCTTTCAGCGCCTTCCTTGAGCGGCATGCGGGCAATCCGAAACTGCCCGTCGTCGTTCAGGAAGAAGCGTGACGGCATACCGGCCCCTTCGCAACGGTCGAAATGCGCTTGCAGATTGGCGGGGGTTTCGCCGCCCTCGATACCGGTGATCGACGGATCATCGGGGAAGGTCCGGCACAGGGAGGGGTGGTTGCCGCCGCAGTGATAACACTCGCGGTTGTTCTCCCAGACCAGTTTCCAGTTGCCCTTCTCAACGATCGAACTCTCGTAGGCCACTTTGGCGTTCGACAGGTCGTGCACGTCCAAATAGGGGCGAACCGTGTCGGCAAACGCGTCAAAGCTCGGGGCGTCCTTCGCAAGACAGATATAGACCAGCCCCGACAGTTCGCGGCAGTGGACTGTCTTGAGCCCGTGTTGTGCAGGGTCGAAATCCGGTCCCATATCCCGAGCCCAAAGCAGACGCCCGTCCAGCTCGTAGGTCCACTGATGGTAGGGGCAAACAAGTTTCGGATTGTTGCCCTTCTTCGCCTTGCAGATGACAGACCCGCGATGGCGGCAGGAATTGTGGAACGCCCGGATCACATCATCGCTGCCGCGCACGATGATGACGTTGAAGGCCCCAATCTGATGGGTCACATAGCTGCCGGCCTTTTCCAGTTCGCAGGCGGGAATGGCAAAGAGCCACTCCTTGTAGAAGATCTCTTGTAGATCAGTCTCGAACACCTCGGCGTCGGTATAGAACGCCTGCGCGAGCGCATGACCCGGCGTATGATTGGCGATCAGCGCATTGAGATTGCTGTTCATTCCCTGACTCTCCTGCCGCCTGCTCGCGATCCTGAGACGGAGCGTCACGCGGTTGGTTTTTGTGCAGATGGCAATGGGAATCCGTCAGGTCGCAACGGAGGAAGCCGCGCCCTTCAAGATGCCCAAACCGCCACCCGCGGTTGACGATATCTTTCGAGGCTGGTTTCCGGGCTCAGGAGAAGACCAGATGGTCCAAGTGCGACGCCTTCCCGGGTTCCTCCCCCCAGTGGCCGATGTCGCACCCGCTGTCTCCATGACCGTTGCGGGGGCAGCGCCGGATTTACACCGGCTTCCCAATTCTCCACCCGGACACGCCGGGCGGCACCTCTGGGACCGAGTTGTACCGAGATTCGCAAATCCCGATCTGCGATTTGCGACATTGTTTATTTGGTTCGAGACAAGGCGCAGATTCCCGGTGCGCTGTAGCGGCCCCGTCGAGAGGGTCTTGCCCCGACGGCCGCCGGCTGGTCCAGGCTAAGTCCAATCCGCAACGAGGTTCTTCTCAATCCACTGTGGAACGCCTTGCTACGCAGCGTCTGCCGCGTCCACCGATGATCGGATCCAACTTTTGGGTTGGCAAACCGGGGCATAATGGTGATCCTGCGCCCATACCGCGCACTTCAGATGCGTAATTGGGGAGGAAATTATGAAAAATGTCTTGGGGCTTACCGCCCTCGCAACCCTGACCTGTGCCTTTGCCGCCGAAGCCATGGCGACCGAGTGGAACGTGTCCGTTTGGGGCAAACGCCGCGCCTTCACGGAACACGTCGAAAAACTGGCGGAGCTGGTTTCGGAAAAGACCGATGGCGCGTTCACCATGAACATCAGCTACGGCGGCCTGTCCAAGAACCGTGAAAACCTCGATGGTATTTCCATTGGTGCGTTCGAGATGGCGCAATTCTGCGCGGGATATCACCGCGACAAGAACCGCGTCATTACCGTTCTGGAGCTGCCCTTCCTCGGTGTTTCCAACCTGGAGGAAGAAGTTGCCGTTTCCGCGGCCGTCTATGGCCACCCGGCAGCCACTGACGAGATGGCGCAGTGGAATGCGAAGCTGCTGATGACGTCTCCGATGCCACAGTACAATATCGTCGGCACCGGCGAAGCGCGCGACGAGCTGGCCGAATTCGAAGGCATGCGCGTGCGTGCCACGGGTGGGATCGGCGAAGCCTTCAAAGCTGTTGGCGCGGTGCCGACCTCGGTCACCGCAACCGAAGCCTATCAGGCCATGGAGTCTGGCGTCGTCGACACGGTCGCATTCGCCCAGCATGCGCATCTGTCCTTCGGCACCATCAATCGCGCCGACTGGTGGACGGCAAACCTGAACCCTGGCACCGTGAATTGCCCTGTTGTGGTGAACATCGACGCCTATGAGAGCCTGTCCGACTCCGAGCGCGAAGCCCTCGACAGCTCGATCCCGGAAGCGCTGGATCACTATCTGGCCAACTATGGCGAACTCCTGAAGAAATGGGACGCCGTTCTGGAGGAAAAAGGGGTCGAGAAAGTCGAGATTTCCGATGAGGTCCTGGCAGAGTTCCGCGCCACCGCAGCGGATCCGATCCGCGAAGCCTGGATCAAGGACATGGAGGCGCAAGGGCTGCCCGGGCAGGAACTGTATGATCTTGTTCAGAAAACCCTGAGCGACCATCGCAACGGCAGCTGATCGCACGGCGATCACCTCGGGCCCGGATCTTCAGAGCCGGGCCCGTACCTATTCTATTCACCGATAAAGACAACAACCGGGGGCAGGAATGGCAGGTTCATCAACCGTGCTCAGTGATTCCAGTGTAATCTCGCGGCTGGACAGGGCGTTGCTGCCGATCGAAAGAGCAACAGCCCTCCTGTCCGGACTGGCCGCTTTTTCGCTGATGTTCCTTGCCGCGTATTCCGTGGCCGGTCGCCAATTGGACCGGACATTTCTGGCACCTGTTTTCGACCGGCTTGGTCTGATGGACGGCCCCCTGCCCGGCTACGTTGACTATATTGAGGCCCTGATGCCGCTGATCGCCATTCTGGGCGTGTCATACGTACAGCGGGAGGGTGCGCATATCCGCATGGATATTCTGGTGGGACGGTTGCATGGACGGGCACTTTGGTTGTTCGAATTTGTCACCGTGCTGTGCATGCTTGTGCTGGTGTTTGCGCTTGTCTGGGGATCCTGGGCGCATTTTGATAGATCATTTGACTGTGCCCGCCCGCTGTGTTCGCGCGACAGTTCGATCGACATCGGTCTGCCGATCTGGCCTTCGAAACTGGTGGTGCCTGTCGCCCTCGCCGTCTTGAGCGCCAGACTGCTGTTGCAGCTCGTGGCCTATGCCCGTGCCTTCGTCCTGGGGCTGCAAAGCCCGGCCGCAGTACCGTTGATTCAATCTGTCGCAGAGCAGGCCGCTGCCGAAGCCGATCAACTCAAGGAGCACGATAAATGAGCGATATCGAGATCGGTCTCTGGGTCAGCGGGGCAATGCTGGTCCTGGTCGTGCTCGGCATGCGGGTGGCTTTTGCAGCTGGCCTGGCGGGGTTTGCAGGCCTGGTGTGGCTGCGCTGGAACGGGTTCGACTACGATCCTGAGCGCTTTGGAAAATCTGTCGAAATCAGCGTCAAGATCGCCGGCCAGGTCCCGCATTCCAAGGTGTCCAGCCAGGCGCTGAGCCTGATACCCACCTTCATCCTGATCGGGTACCTTGCCTATTACGCGCAAATGACCACGGCCCTGTTCGAAGCCGCCAAACGCTGGGTTGCCTGGGTCCCCGGCGGGCTCGCGGTCTCGACCGTGTTTGCGACAGCGGGCTTTGCCGCCGTGTCCGGCGCATCCGTCGCCACAGCGGCGGTGTTCGCGCGTATCGGCATTCCCGAGATGCTGGCGGTGGGATACAACAAACGGTTTGCCGCAGGCGTGGTGGCGGCAGGCGGAACCCTTGCCTCACTCATCCCCCCCTCTGCGATTCTGGTGATCTATGCCATTATCGTCGAGCAGGATGTGGGCAAACTTCTGCTGGCGGGCTTTATCCCCGGGGCATTCTCGGCGGTTGTCTATGCGGGTCTCATCATCGCCATTGCCATGATCTTCAAGACGGTCGGACCTCCTGTCACGGGCTTCACCTGGCGTGAACGGCTGGTGTCCCTGCCACCGGCATTGCCGATTCTGGCAGTCGTGGTGATCATCATTTTCTTTGTCTACAATCCCTTTGGCGAGGCTTGGGGCACTCCGACAGAGGGCGGCGCGGTCGGCGCCTTCATCGTCTTCATCATGGCCCTGATCCGCGGCATGCGTCTGCGCCAGTTGCGGGACGCCTTGCTGGAAACGGCCAAGCTCACGATCATGATCTTCACCATCATCTGGGGTGTCCTGATCTACGTCCGTTTCCTCGGTTATGCAGACCTGCCCCATGCCTTCGCGGATTGGATTTCCTCTCTGTCCGCGCCTCCGATGCTGATCCTGATCTGCATTCTCCTCGCCTATGCCGTGCTGGGCATGTTCATGGACGCGATCGGAATGCTGCTTCTCACCTTGCCCGTGGTCTACCCCGCCGTGATGGCGCTGAACGGAGGCGAGTTGGTGTCCGCGTCGGATTCGGCCTTCGGCATGTCCGGGCCGATGTGTGCCATCTGGTTTGGCATTCTGGTGGTGAAAATGGCAGAGTTTTGCCTGATCACACCACCGATCGGCCTGAACTGTTTTGTCGTCGCAGGAGTGCGGGAGGATCTTTCGGTACAGGATGTGTTTCGCGGGGTCATGCCCTTCTTTATCGCCGATGCCGTCACGATCGCGCTTCTGGTTGCATTCCCGATGATCGTTCTCTGGCTCCCCGGCCTCGCCAGCTGAACGCCTTTGCGCCCGCTTTATTGTTTCTGCCCTGGGCGCAAAGGCGGCGCAAAAAATACATTCCACATCCACAATTCCATGTAATCCACCCCTTTCGCCACGGCGCGAAAGGGGTTCATTAATTCAATTCGACAAGTCTTTCCTTTGAAGCAGCCCAAACACCAATGATACCATTGGTTGTGAAAGTTGGTCATTGTACCGCAGGCTAGAACAGCCGCTTTGTGTGAGTAAAAGGTCAAGAAATGTCGAATATGCATGTTCACGATTACCCGTTGACGACGGGAGCAAAACCGATGCTCCTGAACGTCCTTTCCATTGATGACGACGAAATCGACCGGATGCGATTGCTGAAGATCTGCAGGAAAGCCGGTCTGATGGTCGATTTCACCGAAGCTGCCAATCTCGATGAAATGCGGGAATGCCTGGAGATTGACAGCTACGACCTTGTCTTTATCGATCATGACCTTGGCATGGACACCGGCCTGGATGCCCTCGGGATCCTGCTGTCCCACGAAGAGCAGGTCAACGCGGTTCCGATCATGCTGACCTCCTCCGTCGACTATCATATTGCGGTCGAGGCCATGCGGCGCGGATGTGCCGACTACATCGTGAAGGACGAGCTGACGGTCGACTCCCTGATCAAATCGGTAACATCCGCGATCGAACGGCGCGCGCTCTATGGTGCGCTCACCGATGCCCGGGCCTCCGAATCGGAACTGAAATCAGTCTTTGAAAAATTCATGGTCAGCTGTGGCCCGGAGATGCGCGAACTACTGCGTCGCAGCATGATGGGAGTCAGAGCCGTCAAGATGCAGGCCCGCAGCGACGATGCCGTTGACCCGACTTTGTTGTCAAACTTGTCCATGTTCGAGCGCAGCGCAAAAGACCTAGTCGCGTTTATGGATGATCTAGAAAGTGTTGTTGGCGCTGGTCGGCGTTTGACAGTCAACGAATTGCGCAAACGCATTCAATAAGGTCTGGGCTCAGCCGTTGCAGGAATGAACAGAAACGTGGTTCGACAATTGATCCGAACCAATCCCGCCAAAGACTTGCCGAGGAGATGGCAGGCGTGTCATTGAAATGGATTTCAATCAAAACCAAAGTTGCATTGGGTGTATGCCTTATTCTAGGCGTCTCTTTTGCTGTGTTTTTTTCGCTCAGCTATCGAGACACCAGTCAGCGCATTCGTCAGCACACTGAACAGCTGATCGCTCAAAACCATCAGACGCATTCACGCTATATTCTCGATACGCTGACAACCATGTCTCAAGATGCAGAGACAATTGTGGGATTTCCGCCCATTGCGGGGATATTTCGCTCCTTGATGACGCCCTCCGGTATAGATCCGTATGACGGATCGAGCCTGACGCATTGGCGGAAACGGCTGGAAACGCTTTTTGTCAGCCTCATTCAGAATCGCGATGCCTATAGTCAAATTCGGCTTTTGCTCCCACAGCGCAACTGGCGGGAATTTGTCCGCGTGGATAGTGTCAACGGCTCGGTACGGATTACATCGCAGGATGAGCTGCAGGCCAAGGGCGATGAGCCTTATGTCCGGACGCTGGTATCCGGGTCCTCGGAAGAAAGTCAGTTCTCTCATGTCACACGCAATCGGGAACATGGGGTCGCATCAGGACCGCCCACCCTGAGATCGTTGAAGCGGATCGCCGATATCGACGGCAATCTGATCGGCGCGATTGTCATAAACGCGCATATCGCTGAGCTTTTTGCCCTGCCAAAGACTGGAAACGAGATCGGTCAAACGTATTACGCCATCGAAAACAAGACCTCAGCAGGGACACTTCTTGGTCCTGAGGACATGCGCTTTGCCGTGCAGGCAGAAAGCGGAGAAAGCCTGGAGGCAGTCGACGTCATATTCACGACAGGAGAAGGTCAGCTGGTCGCCGGTGACAGCAACACCGGGATCTTTGTCACCCGCGTCGATCTCAGTTCTCACAACATCCCGTTCACAATCCGCATCGCTTCCTTTGTGGATTTGCGTCAAATGCTGGCAGCGGCTCGAACGGCACTTCTTCATAATGTTCTGAATGCGCTGGGATTAACCCTCTCCGCGTCCTGCATGGGTTATTTTTTGACCTCGCGGCTGCTTGCGCCCTTGGAAAAACTCCTAACTGATATTCGATCCAGCAGCAGCTCCTTGCGCCCGGTTCCCGAAGAGTTTGACGGACACGATGAAGTTTCTGTTATTGCAAAAGAATTTTCACATCTCACCAATGATCTCATTCGCGAAACACAGCGCCTGGAAATGGTGCTCAGCAATGCTGCAGAGGGCGTTGTCACGCTTCGCGAAGACGGATCAATCGAAGATGTGAACCCGGCAGCGACGCAGATCCTCGGCCTCGCTGCCCCGCGCCTGATCGGGCGCAGGTTGGCGGATGTTCTGCACTGCGACCCAGAGTTGACGAGGTCCAATCTGATGCACCGCGCAGACTCAGATGAGCCTCTGCGCTTTTCTGTCACCTGCCGACACGGAGCGTCAGAAAGCACAATTCTGCAAATCGCGGTGCAGCGCGCACTCTACGCTGAGGGAACGCGCTTTATTGTCATGCTCCGTGACATCACGACAGAGACCTTTGCCGCGCAAAAAGCGGACGCGCTGATTGCAGCGTTGAAGAGGTCAAATGCAGAGTTGGATCAATTTGCATATATCGCATCCCACGACCTAAAGGCGCCATTGCGGGTTATCAATAATGCCATTTCCTGGCTTGAAGAGGATTTGGAACCCTATCTCAATGACGACACCCGAGAGAGCATGCATCTGCTGCAAAGCCGCGCCAATCGTATGGAGCGCTTGCTCAACGATCTCTTGCAGCATTCTCGGATCGGCCGGGTGGCTGAACCGGAGACACAGATCTCGGGACGTGAGCTGGCGGACGAATTGCTTGGATTGCTCGAAGTGCCTGACGGCATGACGGTCAGGTTCGCAGAGAGCTTTCTCAAGCTACGCTTCCGCAAATTGCCGCTCGAAACGGTTCTGGTCAATCTGCTGAGCAACAGCATCCGACATCACGACCGCCCCCATGGCGAGATTGAAGTATCCGCGGAAGAAGAAGCCGGGTTCCTGCGGTTCCGGGTCGAAGATGACGGCCCGGGTATTGAGCCTATCTACCATGATCGCATCTTCGAGGTGTTCCAAACCCTTCAGTCCCGAGATCAACTGGAGGGCAGCGGTATGGGTTTGGCCTTTGTTAAGAAACACATCGAGGTTGCAGGTGGAGAGATTCAGGTGATCTCCGATGGAATCCGCGGAACCGTATTCGAATTCCGTTGGCCGCGTGACCTACGGCAACAAAACGAGGCTGCATAATGTCTTCTTGCCAACCCGCAGGTCACCGCGACATCAAGATCATCCTCGTTGAGGATGATGACGGTGATGCCAAGGCGATCCATCGCGCGTTCAAGAAAGCTCGGATTGCGAACCCATTGACCCGCTTCAAGAACGGGTCGGACGCGTTGGCCTACCTCAAGGGGGAAACGGATCGCCAACCGCCTCAGCAGTTTATTGTGCTCAGTGATATCAACATGCCACGCATGTCCGGTATCGAACTTGTGGAAGCCCTGCGCGACGACCCGGCTCTGTGTCGCACATTGTTCTTCGTGCTGACCACGTCCGATGATGAACGTGACATCTCGGCAGCCTATTCCAACAATGTCGCGGGGTATATTCTGAAATCCCGGGCTGGCAACATGTTCATCGAACTCATGTCGGTCATGGACAGTTTCTGGCGGTATGTCGAACTGCCCGTCATCGATGTTCGGAGAGGCTCACATGGTTGATAAAAGCATACTGATTGTTGACGACGACCGTGGTGATCGCAAACTTATGCAGCGATACCTATCAAGCCTTTACCCCGAGGCTACAATCCTCGAGGCAGAAAACGGCGAGGCCGCCACCGCGCATGCGGATCAGGATGTGGAAGTCATCTTTCTCGATTATCTCCTCCCGGGGGTCTCGGGGTTGGATCTGCTGTCGAGTTTCCTTCGCTGCTGGCCGCATTCCGTCATCTTCATCATGACGGGCCAGGGGGACGAAGAAGTCGCCAAGAGCGCGATCCTGAGTGGCGCAGCGGATTATATCGCAAAATCAACCATTACACCCGATGCGCTCAACCGGATGATTGGCAACGGGCTGCAGGTTGCCCGGATGAAGTGGCGCATCGAGGAACACCAGAAAGAGCTGCAGCAATTCTCGGATGTTCTCGTACACGACCTCCGCGCCCCCATTCGCGCGATCAAGTTTCTCAGCGACCAAATTCTCGAAGACTTTGAAGCCGGGGACCTGGATGAAGTTAAGCGAGAATTCGATCTGATGAAACGCTCGGTCTCCAAGATGTCGGATCTCATCGAACGGCTCGCCAGTCACATCAATCCGCATACCGAAGGCATGCCAGAGCACGTAAGCGCCGAAAGCCTGGTCGAGGCCGCCAGTCTGGCCCTGGCGCAGGATATCTCCAATTCCGGTGCAGTGGTCGAGACCAACCTATCTGATGTCGACGTGCTGTGTTTTCCGCCAGACGTGTCCCAGCTTTTGCAAAACTTGATCGGCAACTCCATAAAGTACCGCGGTGACGCAACCCCGAGGATAGATATTTCCGCCAAATCAGTTGGGGAGGGCGTTCAGTTTTCAATTTCCGACAATGGTATCGGTGTGCCCAAAGAATACCGAGCACGGATATTCGAGCCATTCAAACGCCTTCAGCGCAGCAGTGACCTCCCGGGAACCGGGCTGGGGCTGGCCACCTGCGCCAAAATCGCCAAACGGCACAATGGTGCGATCTGGTGCGATACCGCAGTTGAGCAGGGGACCACGATACATTTCACATTGAAGATGCGCCCAAACATGTCGCGGATACAGAGGCGGGCGTGAATGCAGCGATCTGCCCCGGTATTGTAATCCAACAAACCGCGCGCGGCGTTGGGACCGCTCCGGGACACACCGTCAATCGCACCAATCGCTTTGCTCGACCCGGTAACGGCGACGTGACTCGGCCTCCCTCAGGAAGAGTGCGTTCTTCGCAAACCGCTTAAAACAGGGTATCGTTGCGGCAATTGATTTCTCAAACCCCCGTGAGTCCTTGCATGTTTGTGAACTTTCGCACCCTGGTCCGTCAGCCTTTGGTCCTGCTGTTTTTCCTAAGCTGTGTCGCGACACTGTCATCCGTGGTGCGGGTGGCTGCTGCCAATGATCGAATAGCATTGATCATTGGCATGTCCGAATATGCGCATCTCCCCGCACTCACCAACACCCGCAACGATGCAGAAGCGATCTCGCGGACATTGGAGACCATCGGCTTTGACGTGACCCTCTCGGTCGACGCCAGCAGCGCCGAAATGGAACGCCTGTTGGATGAGTTTGCATTCAAATCCGAAGTGGCCGACCTTGCGTTGATCTATTTTGCCGGACATGGAATCGAGGTTCAGGGCGAGAATTTTCTGATCCCGGTCGACGCAAAAGTGTCCTCGAACAAGGATGTTCAGGACCAATCCCCGTCACTGAAGGACCTGCTTGCAGCGGTTGACCGCGCCCGCAAGATGAGGATCGTCATTCTCGACAGCTGTCGCGATAACCCGCTGGGGGATGCGATCAACCTGGCAGCCGTGGAAGCTGCAAACGGAAACACTCCAGAAGAGACCACACGCGGCGGAGGGGGTCTGGCCGCGGCCAATCCGGATCGCGGGACATTGGTTGCCTTTGCCGCCAAGGACGGACAGGTCGCTTTGGACGGCAAAGGCAACAACAGTCCCTTTGCCCTTTCTCTGATGGAGAAGATGACCCAACCCGGACTGGAAATCAGCCTGATGTTCCGTCAGGTGCGTGACAGCGTTCTGGACCGAACCGGTAACCTGCAAGAACCGCATACATATGGCTCTTTAACCGGCATTCCGTTCTACCTGGCCGGCCCGGCCGAAGGGGACGACGGTCTCGATGCGGGTGATGCCTCCAAGGCCTGGTCTCGCCTGCGCCCCGATCAGGAAGCGCAATTGCTGGCGCTTGCGGATCTCGGGGACACGCGGTCCATGCTGGGCCTGGCCTATATGCGGCTCAACCCGAATGAGGGCCGGTTCGACCCCAAGGCCGCTGTGGATTTTCTGACGCGCGCCGCGGATGCGGGCTCTCCGGAAGCGCAATTCGAACTTGCCAAGCTGTATGAACGTGGAACCGGAGTTGCTCAGGATGAAGCCAAGGCACTGGAACTCTATCGCTCTGCAGCAGAACAGAATTTTGCCGACGCCATCAATGATCTGGGCTTTATGCACTACCAGGGGGGACTGGGGCTGCCTGCTGATCCGGGCAAGGCGCTCCGGTATTTTGAACGGGCCGCGGATCTGCGCCACCCCCAAGCGCAATTCAATTTCGCGGCTTTGATCGATGATGGGCATATTCCAACAAAAGGTCCGGAAGACGCGGCAAAATACCTCTATCAGGCGCTCAGGTCCGGAAGTCAGGATGTATTGAAACTGCTGAGCGAACGACCCAGCATGTTCACGGCGGAAACCCGGCGCGCGCTTCAGGTCAAACTGCGCGACAACAAGTTCTATGCTGGCGCCATTGATGGCGATTTTGGACCGGGGACCCAACGCGGCATCAGAAAGGCATATGGAATAGAGGACGGATAGGCCGCAGAAGCGGGAACTTGTCAGCCTGCATTCGAGGTCAGATTGATCGTGTTCTGGATGCCGCGTGATCAATCGCGAACAGGGACCCCTGCCCTACAGTCGGCCTTCCGCCAGCCAAAGATCCAGCTGGCGGCGGCTGATTTCAAAATGCATGCTGTCCTCGCGACCAAAGCCTGCGCCCCAGACCCAACCTTCGTCCTTGAAGAAATCGGCGAGGATCGTCAGACCAAGCTGGGTCTTGCCATCGCCCAACGTATCCAACCGGCCGTCGATATTGAGGTCGACAGCCAAACCGTAGCTATGGGTTGAAAGCGAATTCTGCGTCCCTCGGATACGGCGCACACAGAGAGATCCTGCCGTATTGATCCGCTCATAGAGATCCGGATCCGCTTTTTGAATGTTGTCAAAAACGACCTTGAGGCTCTCGATGGCGGGCGCGAGCATCCGCACCCGGATCGGCCCGACCTGCTCCAGAACAAGCTTTTCCTTCAAGCGGGCGTTGGTCATCGGCTGACAGTCATCTGTCAGATCTTCGCGCGGACGGCCGAGCTTTTCGGAAAGATATGTGCCGCCGGCAACCTTGAGGCCATCATTCACATTGCGCCGATCCGCGATCAGCACGACCTGCGCATAGGAGTCCAGAATCGCGTTCGGACCGGTTTGCCGAAGCAGGGAATCCTCTTCGTCCTGAAGATTCGCCGAGGGCGCGACCGACCGGTTGTTGTTTGCGAGCGAGGACAGTTCCTTTTGCAGATCGTCCAGCTTCAGTTGGGTGTCTTCGACCTGCTGACGAAGCAGTTCGATCTCGATCCGCGCTTCGGAATCCACAGCACCGCTACCGTAGCCTTGTTCTTTGAAAAGATAGGACAATCCGAACCAGAGCGCAGGAGCAGCCAACAAACCAAGCGCGATGATGACAGCGGGTAGAACCT
Organism: Epibacterium sp. MM17-32; assembly: GCF_022348205.1. Classification (NCBI taxonomy): domain Bacteria; kingdom Pseudomonadati; phylum Pseudomonadota; class Alphaproteobacteria; order Rhodobacterales; family Roseobacteraceae; genus Epibacterium; species Epibacterium sp. MM17-32. The sequence goes on from NZ_JAKRFC010000010.1 coordinate 73,460, forward strand.
TCATGGCATTCCTTTATCGACAGCTCACTCTTGAATACGGAGGGTCTACCCCCAACCTATCAGCTACAAAAGTGAATTTTATCTTGGAATTCGTGTTCACCGGGATTGCAGCCATTGGCACCAACTGGGGCGTAGTATAAACTCGGCGTAACATTAGAGGAATGATAAGGGAGGGCACATAGATGGTCCGTTTCCGTACCTTGGCAATGTCGTTATTTACCGCTGCTGTCTGCCTGAGCGCCCCCGTTTCCGCACAGGATCTGTCAGTCGAAGAGATCACTGAAGCCTTCAAAAAGCAAAAGACGCGTGGCCTGGTTATCGTTCCCAACGCGGCAGAGGGCAGTGTCGCCGAAGACACCGAAACTGCGACCGTCGCCACGGCCGCCGAAGCCTACAATGCCCTCGACGAAGCATCGCAGATCAACGTCCAGATTTCCTTCGATTTCGACAGCGCGACGCTCCGCGACGACCAAAAACCCAAGCTCGCCAATATGTGCGCGTCGATGAAGGCGATGGACGACACCGTGTTCCAGATCATCGGCCACACCGACAGTTCCGGATCGGCGACCTATAACGAACGGCTCTCGCTGCTGCGTGCACAGGAAGTGCGCCGGCATTTGGTCAGCGATTGTGGAGTGAGTGCCGAGTCGCTCAAGGCGATCGGCATGGGGGAGACCGCGCCATTCAACGCGGAGAACCCGCGCGCGGATGAGAACCGCCGGGTGGAATTTCAGGCCCTGGGCTAACCGTATGAAAAACCGTGTGAAACTATCCAGGCTGGAGAGGCCCGAATGATCGACTCCCGGCCCGGGGACATGTTTCAACCCGGCGATCTGCTGAACAATACCTATCGCATCGAAGCTCTGCTTGGCCGGGGTGGCACGTCAGAGGTATACAAGGCCCGTTCCGAGATTTCAGGCAATGCGGTTGCCCTGAAAATCCTGAAGCAGGAGTTCTCCGGGAACGAGGATTTCACCGTGCTGATGGCGCGGGAAGAGAACATCCGCGAAATCCGTCATGATGCGGTTGTCCGCTATTCGGAAAACCACCGCACGGCCGACGGGCGAATCTATCTGTTGATGGACTATATCGAGGGTCCCGGGCTGGATCAGAAGCTCAAGCAAGGGCCAATGCCGGTTGAGGACCTGCTGACGATTTGCCAACGGGTCAGCGAAGGGTTGCAGGCCGCCCACAAGCGCAAGATCGTGCATCGCGACTTGAGCCCGGACAATATTATTCTGCGCGGGGGCGATCCTTCTCAGGCGGTCATTATCGACTTTGGCATCGCCAAGGACACCAACCCAGGCGCCGAGACCATTGTCGGCAACGAGTTTGCCGGAAAATACTCCTACGCCGCCCCTGAACAAATGAGCGGCCAGACCGACGCCCGATCCGATATCTACTCTCTGGGCGCATTGCTGCTGGCGAATTATCGCGGGCAGTCGCCGTCGTTGGGGGCCAACCCCATGGAAGTGGTGGAAAACAAGCGAAAACCTCTGGTGACCGAGGATCTGCCGCCGCCTTTCAAGACGCTTATCGAACGGATGTGCGCGCCTGATCCGGCGGATCGTTTCCAGTCAGCAGCTGAGGTCCTGGATTTTCTCAAGGCACCGGGCGTCGCGGCCGACGGCGACCAGTCCACGCCGCTCGATGCTCTGGTGGGCTCTCCTGCGGAGGCCGTCGATGATGCCACCATCATCGTGCCGCGTTCCACCGTGCGCCCATCAGGCACCACGCCAGCCGAAGATCCGCTCCCGCCTGCGCGCAAGGGATCCCGCCGCGGCCTGATCGCGTTAGTTGTTGCACTCCTGCTCTTGGTGGGCGGTGCGGGCGCATGGCTGTCGGGCAGCCTCGATCCCTTCCTGCGACCATCCTATCCCGTCGCAGATCCGTTTCGCCTGATTGTCGAGCGCAACGAAGGTGGACCGATCCGCGCCTCGGGCAATGTCCCCGGCGAAGAGGCTCACTCAGCTCTGATGAATGTCATCGATGAAGGGGAGCTTGTCCTTGCCAGCGGCGATATCGCGGAGACCTGGGTACGTGATATCCTGTTTACGCTTGATCCGTTATCCGGCCTCCAGGATTGGCGTCTTGTGGTCGAGAACAACAACGCCAAACTGACAGGTAAAACCTCCGATGCGGAGCTCCTGGCGGACCTCGATGGCTTTTTTGGCGGGGATATGCCCGGCGCCCTGATCGGCATCGTTGAAATCGCGTTCGAGTTGCCGCTCCTGGACCGCGACGTCCCGCGGGACATTGTGGATGCGCACGCAGACTGTGGCCCGCTGATCCTTCAGGGCGCGTCAGTTGGCACCGGGTACGCGCCAGATGAGAGCCTGCGTGTCACCGGTCAGGTCGCCAGTACAGAAACCCAGATCCGCCTGTTTGACGAACTCACGAACATCGCGGACGGGCGGGCGGTTGATCTGCAGCTGGAGGTCCTCAATCCGGCACTTTGCATCGTGGAACAGCGTTTGCCGAAAGCGCCTCCTGGCGGGGTAACTGTGCGGTACTTTGACGGCAGCACCGGGGACCCGAACCCATCGGGACGGTTCTTTATCGGTGAAAATCCCGTCATCGACGTCGTCCTCCCCCCCGAGCTGACGGACGGTTTTCTGACCGTCTCGATCCTTGATGTAACCGGAAATGTTTTTCATCTGCTGCCCAATATCAACCGGCAGGATCATGAAGTCGGTGCGCTGCGGTCCGGGCAGTCGGGGGCGCTACCTCTGCGTGTTGCCTTCAGCCTCGAGGATGCAAGCGCGACAAATGGGATTGCGTTCAAGGTTGATGACAGCACCCTCGGCAAGAGCAAGATCCTCGTCTTGCATTCGGCGGAGCCTCTGTTTGATGGTATGCGCCCAACGGCGGAGAGCGCTGCCAGCTTTGCGGATGCCCTGCAAAAGAGCGCAGCCAACGACGCCGGGCATATTCTTTCACTGGACAGCAGCATTCTGACCACGGCCGAACCTTAGGGCCGCGCGCGTCCTAAGCCTGCAGAATTCAGGCGCGTTGCCCGGTCAGAGCACGTCAACGACGATCACCGACACATTGTCCGCGCCGCCACCGGCCAACGCCAACTGGATGAGCTTATCACTCAGGTTATCCAATGGTGTGGAGGACAGTATATCCTCCAACATCGAAAACGTGGCGTATTTGGTCAGCCCGTCGGAACACAACAGAAACCGGTCGCCGGGCGCGGTCTCGCCGCGCACCTTGTCAAGCACAAGCTCACCGGGGATGCCGACGGCTCTGGTGATCGCGTTTGCCTGCGGATGCTGGTCCGCCTCATCCCAGTTCATCTTGCCGGCGAGGACGTATTCCGCCACCGCCGAATGATCCGTCGTCAGCAGCTCGATCTGCCGGTTGCGCAAGCGATAGATGCGGCTGTCTCCCGCCCACAAACACAGAAAATAGCCCTGACTGACGGTGAGCACTGCAACCGTCGCTCCGATCGTCGCGCCGCCCCGCGCGTCGGATTCTGCCTGTATGGCGCGGTGCGCGCCCTGGATCGCATCCCGCAAGGCGTGCATTTTCTCTGCCGGGCCAAGGTCCGGAGGAATGGTTGCAACCATATCCGCGATCAGTCGACTGGCGTAATCTCCGGCATCGTGGCCGCCCATTCCATCTGACACCAGCCAGACTTCATGCTCGGACAGACTCAAGATCGCATCTTCGTTGGTCTTGCGAACCAGTCCCGTATGGGTTTGACCAACAAAGCGGGTGTTACGCATTTCAGTCATATCGGCCTGGCCTCTCTCCAGATACTTGCGCCGAGGTCAAAAAGACCCATGGCCTGAGCTTCCGAGGGAAGCCCCTTGCAGGCCAACATCCGCGGACTGCCGTCCAGAACCGCTGACCAGACGGAGAGATCCCGCCCCTGCTGTTCCAGTAGGCCACCCGCGACGGCCACTGGCAAGCGCGACACCTCCCCAACGCCGGTCAAAACTATGGTCTCCCCGCTTGACCGGACCGGAGCAACCGCACGCATATCCGGCACCTTCACCGTTGCCAGCAATTGCGCCAGTCGCTCCTGGTTCATGTTATCTTCAAGACAGTCCAGCGCAATATCTTCCAGACGTTCGAACAGATCCGTATCGCTGAGATGATCGCATCCGACCGGCCCCGGCGTTGGCAAAGCACTGACAAGCGTAAGTGGGAAGCGCCGCCCCACCCGATCCACCGAGGGCATGAGGACACCGGTCAGTTTCTGTCCGCCGGCCAAGCCTGCCGACAGAGTGAACCGCCAGATCGGTGCGGACATGTAGTACTGGTCAAAATGTGGCCCGTACGTGCGCTGCCCAGCGGTCATGATCGACTGAATCCAGGGATCCCACATCTTTACAAACCCGCTCGGCGGCGACAGTCGAAAGAAGTCGCCGACCGTCGGCATCTTGCCATAGGCTCCGAAACCCGCGGTCATTACATCGACTTCGGGCAAGAGAACTTTGCCATTGCCGGCAGAGCAAACGGGTTCACGGCCGATCCTGCCTGCAACTCAAACAGCGCCAGGCGGCCACCAACGGTAAAGTTCACACGCCGACGGTCCACCGCATTCGTCCGCCTGACTTCGGCTGCGTCGAGCAGTCGGAACCAGGCCCAGGGACCATCCTTGGACAGGATATTCTCGCTGTCACGACGCTGCGGGTTGAGCGTGATCCGCGCCAGCCCCACCGAGCCCGGCCAGGTCACCGCAACGGGCGTCGGCTGACCCATCTTGTGATTGAAAGCAACGGTTGTGCCGTCGATTTCCAAGATCATCTCCTTGGCCTTTGGATCCAACGCCTTGGGCGTGATCTGGAACGGCACCAGCGGCGCTGACCCGGAGGCAAAGAACGCGTCACGGATCTCCGTGGCGTATTGCATCTGGTTCAGCACCGCTTGGCTAATCCCGAGATCCGCCCCCGCACCGGTCGATTTGAAGGTCCAGGGTGTGGTCGACGTATCCACATATTGCGCGAGATGCTGGTTAAAGAACCCGTCGATCATACCGCCCGGTGCGAACAGCTTGGCAAAATCCGCCATTGCGACATCGGCGCGGGCCGACCGATTGAACGGGTAACGGTTGGACAACGCCTGCGTACAAAACGGCAGAACATCCGATTGCCAGGCGGCGTTGATGGATGCCCGTGTCCCTTCGGAGGTAATGCCGGAGGACCCGACCGTGATCTGCTTGGCCCAGCGTTGCATCGGCCCCTGATACTGGCTCGCCGCTTGCTGGAACTGGAGCAGCGCCTGACTGCTGGCTCCTCCTGTGGAAATCCCGCTGATCGTCATCTTGTTCAGTTCCTGATAGACGGTCAGCAACAACCCCATCAGACCATCCAGCTGCGACGGCTGCCCCTCGGGGGCGTCAACCATCTGATGCAACCAGGCGAACCGGTTTTCGACAAATTTCCCCGGTGGAAGCTGCTGTTGCCCGCCTTGCGTGGTTGCGGACTTCATCAGAGCTTCCAACAAGATTTCGCCTTGCAAAGACAGGCTGGAGCGCGCTTCGAGGCTCGCGACCTGACCGATGCCATCATTGACGGCAGAGGTGTCGAGCGCAGATTGAGATTGCGTCAGTTGCGTTTCCTGGGCCACCGCGCGCAAAACGTTCTCGATCGGAGAGCTGGCCCCGGACAAGATGCGCGTAACATCCACGGCCTGGTTCAGCGATTGCAACGGGATGACGTCCAGATCCCCCAAGAGATCATCGTAGCGCCCGATAAAGTCGTTGTAGTAGAGATCCAGCACGTCGCGGCTCAAGGACAGCAGCGCCGCCTCGCTCTGTGCCTCCTGGCTGCTGTCACCCAGGACCCACGCTTCACTCTGCAAGCGGTTGGAGACGCTCACGGCCTCGGTCAGAAAGACGTTGTTGAACCCGTTGTAGGTAAAGATCCCCTCGATCCCCTCCGCCATCGGCTTACCCGAATTCCGGGTCATGACGCGCGTGACTTCCGGTCCGCCGACATCGGTCAAACGCCACTGCGGCAGTTCGGTCGCGGCACGGGAATTTATGATCCCCGAATAGACCCGCTGGGACATCGGCATTTCCGCCAGAACCCCACGTGCCTGCGCAATCAAGTCACCGTTCAGCGCGATTTCCTCCATTGGCTGGGACAGAAGCGCATCAAGGTGATCGTTCAGATCTGCACGCAATTGCTGTCGAACCACACCGGAATATGTCACCTCGGACCAGTCGTTGTTGAGGAACTCCTTGACCAGATCCGGGTTCATGGGCCCTTGCAACCCAAGCATCAGATAGATCTTCAGCGCTTCATAAAGCGCGTCGACGTCATTGATGTTCCCGGCAATCTGCTCTTCCAGCCGAACCAATAGCCGCGGCAGGAAGCGGCGGTTCAGCGCGGAACGGTAGGTTTGGGCCCCTTGGGTGCCAATCACCTCGCCCTGATACAGGCCGTAGGTTTCGGAAAGCGCCGGTTCCGGCGTCGACAAGACGGGGTTCCCCGGCAGATCCCGTAGATCGTTAAGGGCGGCCACCACTGGAACAAGGTCGGTATCACCAACCGGGCTTTGCGGCAGCGCCGCGGCTGCAGTCTGATACTCATCGACCTGAGCACTGGCCTTTGCAATCAATGCCTTGTTCTTTAGGAACGAATTGACCCACAAGCCCCCCATCGCCACGCTGACCAGAATGGTGGCAGCGACAGCAACACGACGCGCCCAGCGATAACGCCGCTCTATCTTGTCATCCGACGACACCAGACCTGCTTCCGGGAACATGACGCCCTCGAACAGACGGGTCAGAAAGTACGAACGCCCAGTGCCCTTGCCAGACCCGATCGCCTGTCGGCCAATGCCGAAGGTCTGAGCCATGCCGAGCATCAACCGGTCGATGGGGGTGCCTTCCTGAGTGCCCGACGCCAGGTAGACACCACGCAACATCTGCCGCTTTTGGTAGGCATTGTCCTGAAAGACCTCTTTCAGGAACTCGCGCGCCACCCCGCGCACAGAGGCAACTTGCGAGGGGAAACCCGCCACCAACGCCCGACGCTGCGGATCGGTTTCCGCCTGCATCTTCTCCATAAGCTGGGCGTTCAGCTGCCCGAGCAAACCCGCAAATTCCTCATCAAATCGGGTGATCGGATCCGCATCGGACTTGGCCTTGGCCAACGGCAGGGTGAAGCCCCAGACCTGCTCGCGTTCTTCCTTGCCAAGCGTGTCGTAATACTCCTGAAAACCTGCGATCAAGTCCGCCTTGGTAAAGACGACATAGACCGGAAAGCGCACGCCGAGACGTTCGCGCAGTTCGGCCAGCCGGTTGCGAATGGCGGTGGCATGGGCCTTTTGCGTCAACTCATCCTGAAGGGAGAGATCGGAGAGCGAAATCGCAATGATCGCCCCGTTGATCGGCTGACGCTTGCGGTATTTCTTCAGAAGGTTGAGAAAGCCGAGCCAGGCAGCATTGTCGGTTTCCTGATCGCTTTCCTGCGTCGTATAGCGACCCGCCGTATCGATCAGGACGGCCTTGTTGGTGAACCACCAGTCGCAATTCCGCGTGCCGCCAACACCGCCAATCGCAGCCTTGCCCAGTTTGTCGGCCAATGGGAACTGCAGGCCGGAGTTCACGATGGCGGTGGTCTTGCCCGCACCGGGCGGACCAATCATGATGTACCAGGGCAGTTGATTGAGGTGCTTGCGCCCGTTCTTGGACTTCCGCAGCTCGGTCAGCGCCGTCTTGAACTTGCCTTTCAGCTCGACAAGTTCCTCACCGATGACATCATCCTCTGCAGTATCGACAGCCTCGGCGATTTCTTCGGTCATCTGACGGTCGCGCCGTGCCCGGATCAGAGCGATCAGCAGCAGCGTCAGCAAGGTCAGCACCCACAGGACGCCGATGGCAATCAGCCGCGACGACATACTGTCAAACGGACGCCAGGTATCAGAGCCGATGAAAGGCGCAAAATACCAGATACAGGCCGATAGCGCCGCTGCCAGCAGGATCAGGATGGTATAAATCGAGCGAAACAACGGCAGGATAAAGCGACGGATCATTCTTGCACCTCCTGCACAAGCAGGACTTCAATTCTTCGGTTCTTGGCACGCCCTTCGCGGGTGGCGTTGTCCGCGATCGGCTCTTTGTCCGCGCGCCCCTCGGCCGACAACCGTTCCGGAGCGCTCAACTCGTCCGCCATGCGCGCCATAACGGATTTGGCACGGGCCAGGGAGAGAGCCATGTTTGACGGGAACCGTGCAGACCGGATCGGCACATTGTCGGAGTGCCCCACAACAATCACGCGGCCCGGTTCATCGTTCAGCGCCTCTGCCACCCGGTCGATCGGATCATCAAAAGCGGCTTTCAGTTGATCCGAGCCAGACCCGAACATGCCGGAGCCCGCCAAACGTATGGTCAGCGTATTGCCCTTGGGAAAGACCTCGACGATGCCATCCTTGATCTCCTGATCCAGGAAACCGGCGACCTTTGCCACCTGCTGCTCGATGGTGGGGACTGGTGGCGGTGGCGGCGGTGGCGGAGCGCGGCGCTCCAATGTGGCGACCTGCCCTGCTTCGACGGTTTGCATCTTGCCAATGACCCGTTCGGTGTTCGATGACAGCGCCCAGCTTAGTCCGACAAACTGTCCCGCCAGCAAAACGGCAGCAACAGCGATAGAGATCCAGACCAACCGCCAGGCGGAACGCACCACAAAGGGTTTTACGACGCCTTTCCAGTTCGGTGACAGTTCCCACTCGACCTGACCACGCTGGCCGCGGATGATCCGGGCCAGAGCGGCGCGAATTTGCAGGTGTTTCTCGGATCCGCCCGGCTCTACCCGCAAGCGCCCCTCGAACCCCAGCGACATGCACATGTAGAGAAACTCCAGCATGTCGATATTGGTTGCAGGCTCTTTCTCCAAACGCGCAAGCAGATCATAAAAACGGTCACCGCCGACGGTTTCACGGTGGAAGGTGCCGACCATGGACTGCAAACCCCAGGCAGATTGCCCGCCCCACGGTGTATTCAACACAACATCATCCAATGTCGCGCACAGCGCATAGCGCGCAATTTTTACAGTTTGCGCTGGGATGCCTGCCTGCAGGGCACGATTTTCAAAAGCACGCACCTCGCCGACCACACTCTGGCGCAGCTTGTCGGGGTCCATATGCTGCGCCCGGTTGCGGATTCGGCTGATCAGCGCAAACAGCGCCGTTGCGCAAGCCGTCAGCTGGTTCATGCCCGTCAGCGCGACCGCTGGCGCCTTGGCCCCCGACGTCGAGGCCGCCGGCGCCGATCGCGGCACGCCAAATGCCGCATCACCGCCGGAGGCAACGGGCTGCGGTGCAGGTGCGCTGGGTGCCTGCGGCTGTGCCGCACGCCGGCCACCGGGATTGGGCCGGATCACCGTTTTGTCGGTGTCGCCCGGCTCTGCAAAAGGATCGTCGAAATCGCCCATTGGCATACTCCCTCAGCCGCGCTCACGCATTGCGAATAGCCCAAAGCTCCATGCTGAGCCCCGGGTATTGGCCGGACACATGTACGGCGATACCACCGGACGTGGTCATCTTGCCCCAATAGGGGCTTTCGGCATCCATCTCGAAATACACGACCCCCGAATGATAGGGGATCTGGCGCGGCGCAACCGGCAACGGCCGCAGAGTGATCCCCGGCAAGGCTGAGTTGACCAGCTGGCGGATTTCCTCGACCGGGCCGATCTTTGCCTGCCCCGCAAAGTGACGCCGCACATCCTCGGCCGGTACATCCGCCTTGACCGCAAGCACAAAGCCCGAATTGCCGATCAGTTTGCGATCCGCGATGACCCCCACGGAGATACCATATTTGCGCGGTTCCAGTTTGATCGGGATCGCCGTCTGCTCAAGAACCGAACTCAGGTATTGCCGCAAGACCCGGATCACCGGCGCGAAACAGGCGCTCAGGTTATCGTGGGTGTAGGGCGGAAACTCCGGTACAACCTTGTCAGTGCTCATAAACGCAGACAACTCGCCCGCCAGACCGGTTGCAATGGTGAACAGGCGCTCGGGGTGCAGGTTTTCAATTTCGCGCAGGTGACGCACCATCGGCAGGCTGCGATTGACCAGCGCCAAAAGCATAAAGTCAGACACATCTGCAACGCCGCGCGCGCCGCCTGCTTCAGACAGCCGACCAGAGAGCGCCTCCATCCGATGCGCCAGCAGCCCCTCCAGTTCCCGGAGGAAGTCATTGAGTGGTGCGGCGGCCCGAATGTCCAGAACCGACGGAATAAACGACTGATCGAGAACGATCTCCTTATCCGCCCGCACTTCAATGATGCGCGCCACGGGGATCGCCAGAAGATCCGCCATATCGTCCACGTCAAGGGCGAACTGCAGCCGCAGCTTACCCACATCCAGCTCGACAGGCTTGCGATCAACAGAGGTCACATCGGTCACCTCCTGCTTGCCCGGACGCAACCGGCTGGCAGATCGCTCTGCGCCCGTCAGGTCGACCTCCGTCCCGCCCTGACGTCGCTGCGGAACGGTGACATAGACGATGCAGTCCTTGACGGTCTGCGGCACCTCCAGGGCGGGGGGGTGATCATCCGCCATGGGCACCCGGAAAACGGCGCCATCGTGGGTCAGCCCTTCGCAGGACTTCAGGGCAAACTGGCCGATTTTCAATGCTTCGAAATCAATTTCGACCCCCGTCAGCCCCCACGCATAGGGCACCAGTCGCCGTGCAAGGCCAGCGACCTGGGCTTCCATATATCGATCAGCCTGTTGGAAATGATGAGGCTGCAAAAACAACCCCTCGGTCCAAAGCACCTTGCTGTCCCAGGACACTCGGCTCTCCTTTCTTTGTCACCGGCGCCTAGGCGTCGGATTCCTCTTTCAACCGATCCATCTGAGCCTTATAGGCCCGAGCGAACTCGCGGCTGAACAGATCATGAAACTCGTTTTCCGCCTGATCGGAGATTTCGGCATAATGCTCCTCGTAGACGTCCCAATACTGGGCTTTCCTGTTCCGCAACAGGCCACCCAGACCACCCTTTTTTTCAATCTGGGCTTCCAACAACTTGGGATCCAACTTGGCAAGCACCCCTTTAAGCGCCGCCTCCATGCCGGTCACCATCGCAATCTCATGCGCCTTGATGTCCCGTAGCGCTTCCTCCGCGGCTGCTTCCGCGTCCAGATAACCACGCGCCTTGGGTTTGACCATCGCCTCGATCGCCTGCTCGGGCGAGATCGAGAACTTCAACGGATTATTGCCGCCGGCAGAGATCATCGTCTGTTCGATCCGAAACTCCGACTTGATCGACGTCCGCGTCATCAGGATTTCCCGCAGGCCGATGATGAAGGTCTTCATGACCCGGCCCATGCGATCCATCATTGTATCGTATTCATCGGCGGGAACAGAGAGATCGTCCACCGCCAGCGCATCCAGGAAAGCCTGTGCTGCACCGCTCTCGTCAGCCCTCGACCGCGGCGGCTCCGCCGGGGGCGCTGTCGTTTTGGCAGGTGCAACATCCTGCCGCGCCGTGGCTGCCTGCGCTTCTGTCTCTGCAACCGGGTCCGCCTCTACTGATGGCGGCGCTGTGGCAGGCTCAGGATTTGGGCGCTTTGTCTCTTGTCTTTCCGGCGGTGCCGGGGGACGGTCCTGGTTCCCGGAGTCCCCTGCAATGCCAGAGAAAAACTCGTCGTCCCAGTCATCCGGAATCACGTTTGGTTGCGGGGCGTGTTGCGGCGAGAACCCATCCTGAGCGGCAGGATTATGCGCGGGCAGGCTCGCCCCCTGCCCCTGACGTCCGTCATCGGGTTGCTCGAAGAACGGATCCTCCTCTTCGCCCATGGGCGGCAGAAGGTCATCAATTGGGTCCACCGGGTTGATCTGCGACGGTCCCGTTGGCGCGCTTTCTCCAAGAAGATCATCCAGAAAATCCCCACCGGGTCCGGCATCATCAAGCAGGGCCAGAGGATCCGGCGCATTCTCAGCCCGCCCGGGTGACAGAGGATCGGCGGCCGCAGGCTCCATCGCAAGCGGATCCGGAAGCGCTGCGTCCTGTGTGATCTCGACCGCCAACTCGTACGATCCGACGGTCAGCACATCACCGTCATTCAGCGGTGTGGGCGTCGGCCCCAAAGGCATCTTCCCGTAATTGAGAAAGGTTCCGTTTGAACTCAGATCGACAACAGCCACATGACTGCCGAGATCTTCGATCACACAGTGATTACGCGACAACATCTGGTCCGGATCAGGCAGGACCACATCATTGGTCGCCCCGCGCCCGATCGTCAGGCTGGGTCCGCGCAGCACCAGGGGCGCTGCATCAGACGGCATGGTGCCGGAAGACTGGAAACGCAACCTCACGCCCATAGCGCGCCTGCCTCCCTGCCATGTTGGCACACGGTGTTCCCAGCCCTGTTGTCACCCTCTCGCGCGGGACTGCCCATAATATCGTTCTCCTGTTCGGGCCTAGGTGGATTCCGAAGCAATTTCCGGGGCCTCGGCAGCATCTGCATCCGCAGTGCCTACACGGCCATTGCCACCTCGAGCAATATCCAGCGCACGCTCGATCAGTATATAGCCATGTTCTTCAAACTTATCAGATAATTGACCCAAGGCCACCATATTCATGGCAAAGGCGGCGGCCTCTGCCGCCCCGGCCGGCGCCGGATATTGACGCAGATCACCCGGACCAAGCGTGCCGTCATGATACGTTACCGCCCAAGCGCAATTCACTGTGTCATCATCCACATACGCATGGTCGATCGTAATCCGCGCCGCTTGACGGTTGTGTTCCGTCGGGTCCAAAACCCAGGCCTCCGAAGTGGCAAGCGACGGCGGATCTTTGGGACTGCGCGGACCGATATAATCGCGCGCCGCCAAACAGGCCCACCACACCCGCTCACGCGGGGGCAAGAGGATACCCATCAGCCGCAACAGATCGATCATCGCCTTCTTGTCATACAGCTCCTTCAGCACGACGGGCGCGGTGGCGCTGACTTCGCACTCAAGGGGGGTTTTCAACAGAACCTGCTGCCGCGAGAGGATCTTCGCGACAGGTTCTTTTGGCAGTTTCACCAGTTTTTCAAACATCTCAGCCATGTCTTCGCGCCTAGTTGATCATGGTGACGCCGCCCTTAAGGGTCAGCATTCCATCGCCCTTGACGGTGGTCAGGGGAGATTTCGCTTCTAGCATCCCATCGGCCTCGAGTTTGATCATCGGGCCACTAATCGTAACACCCGAGTTGTCGATTTTAATCGACGACCCACCTACGGTCAGCGTGATTTCCATGCCAGCGGAAATCGCGATCTTGCCAGCCGAGGCCTCGGTTGTGATGTTCCCGAGGCTGACGGTTTCCGTGTGATCACCCTGGCTGATGGTCTCGGTCAGATTGCCCTGCCCTATCGTCACTTCGACATTGCCCGTGTCGATATTCTCGGTCAGGTTCCCGGTCTCGATCGTCATCGTTTTATTACCGGTCTCGATGGTTTCGGTATAGTCGCCCGTCTTTACGGTTTCGACCTTGTTACCCGTCTCCACGATTTCGGTTCGGTCGCCGGACTTCACCGTCTCGTTCATATGCTGTTCGATGGTCAGGTCGTAGGATTTTTCATCGACAGAGGTGACCTCCTTGTCGATCGCATCCAGGCCCACCGTCATCGACAATCGATCCTTCACCAGCGTCTGATGATACTTCTGCGCCTGGATGCGCATCAGTTCGGAGTCTTTCTTGTCGTCGAACATCAACTCGTTGTAGCCACCGCCGCCTTTCGACGAATTCGTCTTGATGCCAAGTTGGGTCTGATCGTCGGGATACTTGTAGGGCGGCTTGGTTTCCGCGTTGTAGAGCATGCCGGTGATGATCGGTCGATCCGGGTTGCCATCCTCGAACTGGACCACCACCTCTTGACCGATCCGGGGCACCGCAACCATCCCCCAATCCTTGCCCGACCAGGGGGTCATCACGCGCACGAAACAACAGGATGTTTCGTTCTTCTTGCCCTCACGGTCCCAGTGGAACTGGATTTTGACCCGGCCGTGCTCATCGGTCAGGATTTCCTCGCCTGACGTCCCCACGACCGTGGCAGTTTGCACACCGGGCACCTCAGGCCAAGGCGTGACGCGCGGCGCTCGATACTGAACCGATTTCTCGATCACCCGGAAGGTGTTGGCGTAGCTGTCCTTTTCTATTTCCTTTGGAAAGTCGAGGTTCTGTGCCTTTAGATCGCGACGCATTTCCTCCGCGTCGCCCTTTCCCTTGGCTCCTCTGTCGCGCTCTCCGAATTCGCTGTCGACCTTGAGGTAGTGAACCGCCTCCACCACAAGGAAATCCTTGTTGCTGTCGCTATCCTCATGCTTCGTCAGCTTGAACGTATAGCCGGCACCAAGGGTGCGCAGCGACGACGCGCCGCGCCATTGCTGATAGGTCAACGCCTCCGCATCCATGCGCGCCCGGGCGAAGGTGGTGCCCAGTCCAGTCTCCTTGCGATAATGCGCCTGGTAGTCGTACACCTCAAAGGTCTTGTACTGGTGCTTGCCCTTGGATTGGGCGTCGCTGACCTTGAGATCCGCCTGTGGCGTGTTGAAGTCAAAGTCGTTGAGCGTGACCTTGCCCCTTGTGACCCGTTCGATCTTGCTCAACTCCGCCACATGCTCGCCCCGACGCCGATCCGCATCGTCGCGAATGTGGAATTCGGCGGTGGCGTTCTCACTTATGGGTTTGTGCGCGCTGAGACCGTCTGCCAACACCAGTTTTTCAGCGGTGGACTGGCTGGTGTTGCTGTCAAAGAAGAAGTAGATCCCCTCTTCCTCCATCAACCGGCAGATGAAGGCATAGTCGCTTTCGCGATACTGCAAGCAGTATTCACGTTTTTCATAGCTCCCGGACAGGCTGTCCTTGTAGTCCGAAAACCCGTGTTCCGACAGGATCTGCTTGATAATGTCGGGCGCTGACAGGTTCTGAAAGACCCGGCAATCCTCGGTTCGGGTCAACAGCCAGAACCAGGGTCTGACCTCGGCCACGAACTGGGTATACCCATCGCGAAAGCCAAAGTTCTCGACCGAGATGCACAGGCCGGAGAATTTCTGCTCCTTGCCCTCCTCGGTGACCACATGCACATTCATGGTCTGCCCCACCAGATCGTCCAGCGATACGGCAGAGTTGCGAGACTGGAATTCGATCGTCGTCTCGGTAAGTTTGCTCAATCCTTCGCGCACGATGGCGCGGCGCATCATAAGCCCTTTTACCGAATAAGACCCAGACATCCAGACGACGTCATTTTCATGGGCTTTGCTTTCGGTCATGGCTTCTCCTTTCGGTCCCGGGCACCGGCGAGGCGCGCCTCAGCCCTGGGCAAAGAGTTTCGGAATACAAAGTCACAGGTCATTCAAAAGTGCCTCTAGATCGGCGTCTATATCGCCGTCCAAATCAGAATCGTCATCATCACCAAATCCGGCGAGAAGCGCGTCGAGATCATCATCGCCGCCCTCGCCATCGTCGTCAAAATTCAAATCAAGCTCTGAGTCGTCTCCCGCGCTGTCCGGCGCTGGTTCAGGCCGGGGCGGTGTGGGGTCCGCCGGCGAAGGCGCAGGGGCAGGCTCGCCCGTCCACGGTCCTAGCAGCGCCTCGCCGCGCAGCGAGTTGAACGACGTCAAACGAATTTCATCCCGCCCCCGCACTGCTGCGATCGGCATGAAGCCTCGCTCCTTTGCGGCAGCAATCTTATCAAGATCCACGTTCCGTTCGGTGCAAGGCAACGCCACCTGATCACCGAAACGGTCCGTCACGTAGTGGTAGGGCATATCCCCCAACGACATGATCGATCCGAGTTGGAGCGATGCACCGTTCTCTTTGAACGATTTTGCCATCAGGATTGCCGCCAGAACCACCGGGTTGCCCCATAGCATACCGCGCAAGCCCTCGCTCTGGGTGAATTCCTCGAAATCAAACGGATCAATCGGTTCGCCCTTGGCCCCATAGGGTCGGCGCAACAGGAAGCGCGGGGTCAACAGTCCGAGATGGCCGGCCTCGACCATTCCGGCAAGCGTATCCCAAGCATCAGCCACCAGTTTGGGGCGCTCGTCCTTGTCATGATCCCAGAAGGCAGGCGTCACGGATGCCAGAAAGGGGGCATCGACATGCGCCGCGACCCGGGCGAAGCGGCCCAGCAATTCCGCATGCGGCGGTGTTTCCTCAAACGTATAGAGCCCGATCAACGCCGAATAGGCGCCACGTCCATTTTCCGCATCCATCGGCTCTTCTGTCAAAAGCCGCACAAAACCGCTCTGGGACAAGTCTTCTTGGGCGGCGAGATCGGCGGCGATTTCCTCCGCAGATACGTCATAGAGCATCACCTCCAGCGTATCATCCACTTCGACCGACCTCTGGATCAGGTCCAGTGATCGCCATTGCGCCTCGACCGACTGGAATTCCGGGTGATGCAACACCAGTCGCATCGCATCAGATAGCGCCAGATCAACTGCTTCCTGCATGGCCCCGAGATTGGGATCCGGCAGGGCGCGGACATGCGGACCAACAACGCGCGCCAGCATGTCCTCCACCGGAGACGCTTCGCGCAACCTGTTGCCCGTGTCACCGATCAGCTTTTGAAAATCGCTCAGCCGTCTGTCCGCGGGCACGGCATTGCCGCCGGATCGCGCTTTCGGCGCACGGATCGGCGTGCCATGCGCCTCTGCCCAAGCCGCCAATGTCTTCATGGCGTGGTCCTTGGTGGTGCCGCTCTGTAGCTGTTTGCGCAGCCCGACAAGCTCCGAGAACAGCGTGACATTGTCATAGAGTTCATCCGGATGCAGATCGTCGAACTCTCCCAGCTTGACGGAAATCCCCGCGCCGTCCTTGCCGATGGGCAGCACAAGCTCAGTGGCGAAACTCTCGATCACATCCTCAAAGGTATCGGGATCCAGAACCATGGGTTTGCGCTGTGCCAGTGCATCGCCCGTGTCGATCAGGCCCCGGGCGGCGCGGCCCGTGAAATCGCCAAAAACCGCCAACCGAAAGCGTTTGCGGTCCAGTTTTTGCGGCTCGGGACGTTGCGCCGACATTGTTCCATAAGCCAGTTCGGGCTCCGGTTGTTTCGGAGCGGCCTGCTCCTCGCCGGTTTCTGAATCCGCATCGCCCGCCAGCAGAGCATCCAGGTCGAGGTCGCCCTCGGCATCCTCATCAAGGTCCCCCAACAGCGCATTAAGATCTGCCAGATCGTCTTCTTCCTCGGCGGCCGCCGCGTCCTCCAGATCCCCAAAAAGCGCATCCAGATCATCGTTTGGACTATCGGTTTCCTCCGACATGTCGAGGTCCGCCAAGAGCGCATCCAGTTCAGTTTCGGCTGCCTCGGTGGCGTCGGTCTCGGCGACATCCTCCGGTGTGGTCGAAATGTCTTCTGCGTGCGGCGGTTCCGGGTCTCCATCGGACGCATCATGATCCGGCAGATCGCCCAGCAGATCCTCAAGGATCGGGTCCGATGCGTCCTCATCGGAACTTGGGCCTTCCGACATATCAAGATCAGCAAGAAGCGTATCCAGGTCAGCGGAGATCGTGTCCGCATCACCGTCTTCACTGGTGTCGGTTTGATCGCCCGCCGCGTCAGGTTCAGCCGCAATCACGCCGTCCGAGGGCTCATCCTCGTGGATATCGAGATCAGACAGAAGATCATCAAGGTCCAGATCATCATCTGCGGTTGGGGTTTCGAGCTCCTGTTCCGGGGCGTCGGCCTCGATTTCGGACAGGATGTCATCCACTGCTGTGTCGCCCTCGGGAGAAGCATCTCCTACATCGATGTCGGACAGACCAGACAGGATGTCATCCGCACCAAGATCACTTTCGTTTCCGGTTTGAGGCACTGGCAATTGACCCAATACCGTCTCGAGATCCACGGTTTCCGCATCCACGGCCTGCTCCACCGGTTCCAATCCGGAAAGGACATCATCCAGATTTTCCTGGGCTTCCTCAGTCGCGGCTGGCGCGTCCTCCAGCATCGACGCCAGATCGCTCTCTGCCGTGTCGGATGTGGCCTCCACAGGTTCCAACCCGGCCAAAACCTCTGAGACATCGGTCTCCGGTGCCGTTTCAGTGCCACCGATGTCATCCAGCATATCGGACAACGCGCGTGGGTCGTCTTCGTCATCAGTCTCGAGGACCGGGTCGAGACCGGACAACACATCATCGACGTCAGTCTCTGGTGTGGTCTCCGCCGTGTCCAGCGCGCCGACAACAGTCTCAAGATCGACGGCATCGCCTTGCGTGGGCGTGTTTACGGCCTCGATCCCCGACAGCACATCATCAACATCAATGCCATCATCGTCTGTCTCGGTGGGTTCGAGGCTCTGAAGCACCTCCTCTACATCCACAGCGCGCGGGGGCTCGGGATCCTCAGCATCCGCAAGACCTGCCAGCACCTGCTCTGAACCATCAGGCTCGGGCGCGGCAGAGGTGGGTTCTTGTGCAGAAAGTGCGTCTAGGACGGCTTCGGAATCATCCTGATCGTCCGCCTCGAACGGTGTTTGGGCCGCGAGTGTGCCCAGAGCATCGTCGACAGCTGTGTCCGCGCTGACCTCCTCCGGTGCCTGCTCCGAAAGCGATTGTAGAACGGAGCCGCGCTGGTCCTCCTGCTCAGGCAGGGAGGGCGCTGCCGCAGCCAGGCGCGACAGGGTTTCGTCATGATCAGACTTAGCCGGAACCTCATCGGGCTCGGAGGCAGCCAGAGAAGACAGAGCGCTGTCGGTGGCATCTGGCACAGGTTCCTCGGTCGGTGCTGCCGCACGCAGATCCGCCAATACATCTGTGGCTGCATCCTCCGTGCCCGCGTCCTCGGGCGCCTGGGCAGCCAACTGCGTCAGAACATCCTCGTGCCCGGGTTCCTCCGGCGCAGAGGCCGGTTGCGCATCGCGCAGGCTTTGAAGGGCTGCATCAGCCTCCGCATCGGGCCCTGCCCCCTGCCCCGCCAATGACGACAACAGACTCGGTGACCGCAGAACCGTTTCGATCAGCTCTTCGGCACCGGCCTTGCCATCCATATACGTCATGAGTTGTTCAAGCTGCTGGCGCGCCTCCAGCAACGGCCGCAAGGCATCTACCTTTGCCGCGACCGCCCCCGGTGTGAAATCGGTCATGCTCTCGAATGTGAGATCGACGGCCAGCGTCCCCTCCCCCGTGAGCGTGTTGGGCACGGTGAAAGCGGCGCGCGGCGCCATCGACCGCATGCGTTCATCAAAACTGTCGGCGTCAATCTCCAGGAATTTCCGATCCGCTATGGCAGGCTGCGGCGTATTCGATTTCCCCACCAGGTCTGCCATGACGCCCATCACAAAGGGCAATTGAACCTTTTTCTCGGCGCCATAGAGTTCCACATCGTATTCGATCTGAACCCGGGGGGCCCGGTTGCGGGCGATGAACTTCTGCGCGCTATCAGTCATCTTTGCGCTCCTGCGTGAGTGCCGCAACTTCCGCTCTCAGGGCGCGGATTTCATCGCGAAGTTCCACAACGTGCCCATCGACGACGTCTGTTTCCGACTTAACCAGATCGCGTAGTTTGTGAATTTCTGCCTCGGTCTCTTCTTCCACAGCCGATTGCATCGTGTTCACCAGAAGACCGATGAACAGGTTCAGCACGGAAAACGCGGTCACCACAATAAAGGGAACAAAAAACGCCCATGCTGTTGGATACACCTCCATCACCGGTCGGACGATTCCCATCGACCAACTCTCCAGCGTCATGATCTGGAACAGCGAATACAAAGAGCGCCCAAGCGTGCCAAACCATTCCGGAAACGCCGCGCCATACATCAACGTCGCCATGACCGCGAAAATGTAAAAGACGATGGAGATCATCACGATGACGGCACCCATCCCCGGCAACGCGTCCAGCAATGCCTGCACCACCGCTCGCATCTGCGGGATCACCGACAACAGTCGCATCGCACGCAGGACCCGCAACCCACGCAGAGCAGAGAGCCCCTGCCGATCCGGCAACAGACCCAGCGCAACCACCACAAGGTCAAAGACGTTCCACGCCGAGGAAAAGAACCGCAATCCGTAGGCGTAGAGCTTCATCGCGAGTTCGACGATAAAGATCGCCAGCACCACATTGTCGATTATATCAAGCAGCTCGCCCACGTGGGCCTGCACCACCTTTGAGGTGCCAAGGCCGAGGGTTATCGCATTGAAGATGATCACCCCGAGAATGGCATTGGTAACGCTCGGCCGCTCGATCACGACCTGCGCCCAGGCGCGGCTTCCAAATGTCGGATTGGCGGTCATGTCTGACACGGTTCCTGTCTCCCAAGCTCTTCTGCGCACCCGCTTCGGGGGCAACCGCCCGCGCGGTTGTTGCCTTTTCCGGTTTAACCGGAGGGCTCCTTGCCTTGTCGGTATGGAGCCCGTTTAAATCACACCGCCGTCGCCTCCTGGCGGCACGCGGCTCTTATGGTCCCGGCCGTGTGAGGCGGCGTCTGCATCCGTCGCCCCCCGCCGGGTGTCTTCAATCGAAACTGTAGGTGAAGTCACCGCCCTCCACTTCGATCGCAACCCGCTTAACTTCCTGCCCTTCCATCAGGCGACGTAGAAACTCGTTCGAAATATCCGGCAACATGGAATTGGTCACGATCGCATCGATCATGCGACCACCGCTTTCAAGTTCCTGGCACCGCTCGACAATCGCATCGACGACAGCGTCAGAGTAGTTGAAGGGCACGCCGTGGCTGTCTTCGACCCGCTTTTGAATACGGCCCAACTGAAGTTTGGTGATCTCCGCAATCATGTCGGGCGTCAGCGGATAATAAGGGATTGTCACCATTCGCCCCAGAAGCGCGGGAGGGAAGACCTTCAGCAAGGGATCACGCAGCGCCTTTGCCAGACCTTCCGGATCGGGCAGCAGGTCCGGATCGGAACACATGTCCATCACCATGTCGGACCCGGCGTTGGTCGTCAGCAGGATCAATGTGTTCTTGAAGTCGATGATGCGACCTTCGCCATCTTCCATCACCCCCTTGTCAAAGACCTGGAAGAAGATTTCGTGCACATCGGGGTGCGCTTTCTCGACCTCGTCAAGCAGGACCACGGAATAGGGTTTGCGCCGGACAGCCTCGGTCAGCACGCCCCCCTCGCCATAGCCGACATAGCCGGGAGGTGCCCCTTTCAGACTGCTGACGGTATGGGCCTCTTGATATTCGGACATGTTGATGGTGATGACATTCTGTTCGCCCCCATACATGACTTCGGCCAGCGCCAGCGCGGTCTCCGTCTTACCCACGCCAGACGTACCGGCAAGCATGAACACACCGATGGGTTTGTTGGGATTGTCCAGCCCGGCACGGCTGGTCTGGATCCGCTTGGCGATCATTTTCATCGCGTGATCCTGACCGATCACGCGTTTGGCAAGGTGTTCTTCCAGACTGAGAATGGTCTGGATCTCGTCCTTCACCATGCGGCCCACAGGAATGCCGGTCCAGTCACCAACCACCGAGGCCACGGCCTGCTGATCGACGATCGGCAACATCAGCGGGCGGTCGCCTTGCAGGCTGACCAATTCGGCGTTCTTCGCCTTGAGCTCTGCCATCAACCCGGCGCGCGCCTCGTCGCTCAGCGGGCTGTCGCCGGCTTCGCTCGCGCCCGTGTCTCCGTCGTCTCCAGACACCTGCTCGGTATCGACGGGCGCGGCGCCCTCCCGGAGTTTGGCGCGCAGGTCAAGAATTGCGTCCACGCAGGCTTTCTCCCGGTCCCACTGGGCGGTCAAGTCAGACAGGCGCTCTTCCTCTGCAACCTTGGCGGCAGTCACCGCCTCGCGGCGCTCCGCAACCTCATAGCCTGCGGTCTCGTCCCGACCGATGATCTCCAGTTCGGTGGTCAGCGCCTCGATCCGGCGCTGGCTGTCATCCACTTCTGCCGGGACCGCATGCTGGCTGACCGCAACCCGGGCACAGGCCGTATCCAGAAGGCTCACCGACTTATCCGGCAACTGGCGGGCCGGGATATAGCGCGCCGACAGAGACACCGCGGCCTCGATCCCCTCGTCCAGAACCTGCACCCGGTGGTGTTTCTCCAGCATCGAGGCAATGCCACGCATCATCAGCACCGCCTTTGGGATCGACGGCTCTTCCACCTTCACCACCTGGAAGCGGCGGGTGAGCGCCGGATCCTTCTCAATGTACTTCTTGTATTCTGCCCAGGTGGTTGCACCGATCGTCCGCAGGGTGCCGCGGGCCAGAGCAGGTTTCAGCAGGTTCGCCGCATCGCCGGTGCCGGCGGCCCCGCCTGCCCCGACCAGCGTGTGGGTTTCATCTACGAACATCACGATCGGGGTCGGACTAGCCTGAACCTCGTCGATCACCTGGCGCAGTCGGTTTTCAAACTCGCCCTTCATGCTGGCACCGGCCTGCAACAACCCCACATCGAGGACCAGCAAGCGCACGTCCTGCAATGCCGGCGGTACGTCGCCGCGCGCAATTCTGAGCGCAAAGCCCTCGACAACAGCGGTTTTGCCGACGCCGGCCTCCCCGGTGAGGATCGGGTTGTTCTGACGTCGCCGCATCAGAATGTCGACGATCTGACGGATTTCCTCGTCCCGGCCAACGATCGGATCGATTTCGCCGGCCTTGGCCTGGGCGGTCAGGTCGGTGCAGAATTGCTCCAACGCTTCGCCTTGCCCCATGGCACCCGGCGCCATGGCCGCAGAGGCTTCACCGGGTTCCGCCCCCCCACCGACGTTGGAGCCGTCTTGCGCGGTCAGCCTCTCCTCGGGCGATCCATCAGTGGCCACCGCAAAATTGTCCGCAAGATCATCTGCTCCGATGCGCGCCAGCTCCGGCGACATTGTACTGAGAATATTGCGCAGCGCTGGCGTCTTGAGCATCCCCAGCAGAAGATGGCCGGAGCGCACCTGGCTCGCCGAGTACAACAGCGATCCCCAGACCCAACCGCGCTCCATCGCATCCATGAGATGATCGGACAGATCGGAAATCGTCGACGCGCCACGCGGCAACTGATCCAGCGCCCGTGTCAATTCTGTCGCGATCTTTCCGGTATCAAGGTCATAATGGGCAATGATACGGTGAATATCACTGTCCTGCTGCGCCAACAGCTGATGCAGCCAATGCACCAGCTCCACATAAGGGTTCCCGCGCATCTTGCAGAAGACGGTCGCGCTCTCGACAGCCTGATATCCCAGTTTGTTGAGCTTGCCAAAAAGC
This sequence comes from Epibacterium sp. MM17-32, assembly GCF_022348205.1. NCBI lineage: Bacteria > Pseudomonadati > Pseudomonadota > Alphaproteobacteria > Rhodobacterales > Roseobacteraceae > Epibacterium > Epibacterium sp. MM17-32. Next base: position 96,580 of record NZ_JAKRFC010000010.1, read on the forward strand.
GCTACACGGCTGATCTCGGTCATATCAGGTCCTTCCCTCTGTCGAGCTGTCTTGCCCTGCGCCGCCGTGCGCGGGGTACAGGTATAAATCATCTGCATCCGGACGCGTTGCGTCCGGGTCCGGGCGGGTACGCACCCAGCTCGTATGCCCCAGGCGCGTGGTCCCGCCGAGGCTGGCACGCGGCACCTCTTCGCCATCGAGGATAAGGTTCACGTCCCAATCAAGGCAATCACCGACATAGGACCGGACGATGGCGCGCACGCGTTTGAGGCTCTCTCCCCCCGGGAGCAGCCTTTCGTAATCCGGTAACGACAAGGGGCCGATCCGGAGTCTGAATTTCGCTGAACGGCTCCAGACCTTGTCACCGATCGACGTGGTTTTCCCAAGCGCCCCCGAGCCCAGTTGCCAGCGGTCATCGGGTTCCAGTTCGAGCCAGGATCCGACGAACTCCTCCAGCTTCACTTCGACGCCGAGGAAGGAGGACAGGATCGAAACCAACCCTTCGGGGTTGCGCGCCTGTTGACCGAGATGACCGGCATAATGCAGCCGCGCCATGTCCGGCATCGCATCGCGCCCCTGCAGGTGGTCACCATGGTATCCGGCAAGCGCCGCCACCTTGCGCGCGATCGGGTCGTCACCTCTGTCAAAACTCACTGCGGGCGAACCCTGGGACCAGGCACGATACAACAGGCTCAACAAACGGTGCGTCAGCATATCAGCAAACGCCACCATGGTTGGGTCCCGATGGTTGCGTTTGCGGTCGCGCGCATATTCCGTCAAATGCAGCGGCAAAGGCCCGGAGGGCCCGAACAGGCCGAAGAACCGGTTTGTCAGGCGCGCGGGCCCTGTGGCGCTTCCGGGTTTGAAATCGGCGATCGTCGACGGGGGAAACGCCAGTTCGGCCTCTTGTCCAAGGCGCAGCGCATCATGGCGTGGCCGCCGGCTTTCGCCAAGGCGCGGATGATCCCCGAAATGCGCCTCAAGCACGCGCAACGCCTGGAACAGGTGATGCTCCTGGGGTGAGTCGACAAGGTTGTCGAACAGGGTGTGTTGATCCCGGGTCACAGCGTGCAACCGAGACCTTTCTCTGGTCGCCATCGGGCAATTTCCCCGCGTTTTTCCGTTGTCAGGACGGTTTCGGTAAAGGAGTTGATGCTGGCATAGCCACGAAAAAAGCGCTCCAGCACGGCCCCAAGGGCATAGATATTGGTACCTTCGAAATAGCTTTCGTCAAAGCCCAGCGACACCTCGATGCCCCGCACGGCCGTCGACAGGACTTCGTCACTCATACGCCGGACGATCGGCCGGGTGGACACCGACAAGATACCTTCCAGCTGCTTTTCCGTGACCCGATTGCCCAACGGCGCATAAAGCCCGATCAGTTCGCGCAGGGCGGCGGCCGAATGCCCGGTGTCACTTTCAGCAATCGACAGATAGTTGAGGCTCAGATGCGAGATCAATCGCCAGGCCGTGTCGCCCTGAGCCAGCGTCGGATGCGGACGGGTTGGCGATACCGGCAGGGATATCTTCTTGACCGGCCCGCCATCCGGCAAATGAAAGACATCCTCGTTCCCTGTCGCCAGCAGCATCGGCAAGTCACGATTGGTACACAACGCGGTCACCGCTAGCTGTTCCAATCCGGCGCTGTAAGGGGCTTGCGCCCTGTCAACCAATGTCAAGTAGGCCTCGGACCCGAGGTAGGAAGATCGCACACCACGCAGCCGCTCCTTCTCGGAACGCTGCCGCATCTTGCGCTTCAGGGTATAATAGGCCGGGTGCCCCTCCCCGGCGGCGGTCAGATCCGTGGCTGAATAGAACGGCCGAAACGTGACATCATCCTCGCCGTCACCGCTGATGCCGGTCACCGATTTCAGCGCGTAAATTTCATAATCGAGCCCGGCGGTGCGGTTCGGGATCACGTGGTGCTCTGTGTCCTTGGACAGGACCCGCACCCGGTCGCACCGTTTCTCGAACAGATTCACTGCAGGAACAGCATGCGGTTCAAAGACATCGGGCATAATGATCTGCTCGATATTCTTCATGCCCTCGCGCAGCAGGATATACACATCCACATCCGCGCCCTTGGCCCGTTGAAGAGCCGGCTTCAACCCGGTCAACTCGACAAAGCGGAACCGTTCAGGAAGCGCAAAATACTCCTGCAACAGGCGATAGCCATCAAACACGCGGCGCGGCACCGGCAGCAGTGCTTCGTCCGGCGAGAACCCGGTTTGCCGGACTGCGCCCTGACGCAATGGCATTTGCCAATCATCGCGTCGATCCGTGCTGCGCCCCACAAGCCCGGACACTTGCGTGCACAGCAGTTCGAGCAAAGGCCAGCTGTTGCCTGCGGCATTGGTCAGATAGAGGCTGAGATGATCCATATCCAACTCGCGGATCGGTTCACCATCCTTGCGGCGCAACCGCAGCCGAATGCCCGCGCGTGCGTCATAGCCCTGCGCGACCCCGGCGGCGACAAGTTCACCACGGCCATCGATATACTGCGCTTCTGCAATTTCGATGGGCCAGAGTGTCAGATCCGCCGCGGTACGAAACTCAACCGCAGTCTGGATACCGTCGGTCAATCCGGAGCGCATGGTTGTCCCACGCGACAGCTTGTATCCCGCCTTCACCGCAGAGTTGGAAATATCCGGCTCCAGCCGCGCAATCATCATCGACGGGGTCGGGGCCAAGTAGTGTGGATAGATGATCTCGAGCAGGTTGGACGTGAAATTGGGGTATTGCAGCTGCAACTCCAATTGCACCCGGGCCGACAGGAAGGCAACGCCCTCCAGCAAACGCTCGACATAGGGATCGAGCACCTCGACCCCTTCCATGCCGAGGCGCGACGCGATCTTTGGATAGGCGGCCGCAAACTCTGCCCCCATGTCGCGCAGGTAATTCAGTTCCGTCTCGTAGTGCTCAAGTAACCGCGTATCCACGTTAACCCCTCCGGTCCATGTGGACTTCGCCCGTTGTGAGATCGACCTTCGAACGCAGATAGAGTTCCAGCGGCATGGGTTGCGCCCACATGTCCGCCCGGATCTCCAAGGCGACGGTCATCTGCGTCGTGTCTTCTGCATCCACCAGCGTGACATCGACCGAGCCATCAATAATTCTGGGTTCATAGGCCTGGATTGCGCCGCGTATGGAATCACGGATTTCCCGCATCTTTTCCTTTGCGGTGAACTCCCCCGTCACCTCATGCAGCCCGTAGTTCAGCACCGAACGTGACACCGACGGGAAACGCTCCTCGTCGATAAAATGGCCACCATTCTGTGTGTTCAACAGCCAGGACAAATCTCGCTGGATGATTTCCCGCAAGCGCACCACGTCAATGACCCGAGAGTCGCGGGTTTCCTTCCGCTCGCTGGGCGCATCATCTGTGAGCCGATCCAGGAGGGACGGCTGCAAGCGCTCTGCGAGGGTCTTATCAGCCATCGCCGGACGTGCTCCCGTCCATTTTCAGCAGACGCAGATCCATCAAGGCAACGTCATCCTGGTCTGTGGCAAGAACGCGTTGCCCAAGCCCACCGAAAGACTCCGCGCCGAGATCAACCCAATCGGTCGACCGCGCAAGCGCCGTCAGCCCCCCCGCCTCGGCAGATCCCGGATACCGGGTCGGCACCAATACCGCCAAGGCCCCGCCGTCCTTGGGCGTCAAGGTTCCGGCCATCCAGACCGCATCGCGCAAATCCGCAGGCTCTTCCAGCTCCAGCGTGTCGATCTTGGAAAACGGCATCCAGAAATAGCGTCCGTTGACGATCACCTCCAGCACCGGCCCCAAGCGCATATCGGCATCCGCAATCCAGTCGAACCGCTTTTCGTTTAACGTGCCACCTATTGCAGGCGCGGCGTCAAAGGCTTTGGCACGTGTCTCTGCCGCTTGTTCGGGCTTCCCCGCCGCGAGGGCTTTTTGCGCCTGGATCAGCAAGGCCAGCCATTCCTCCGGCTCACCGAAGATCAGCGGCTCCTTCTCTCCCTTGAAGACCTTATCGCGGTAGACCTCGCAGATGATTGCCTCGCGATAGGCCTGCGCCATGGTGGTCGCTGCACTGTCCATATCGGCTGACAACTTCAGCTGGGTGACGGCACGCTTCCAGTCCCCAAGCACGCAAAGAAGCTGGAACAGGAAGATGCGCAGCTTGGCGTTGGAAGGATCCTTGCGGACCTCATCCTGCAATGCGGCCAGAGCCGCCGCCGGGTCACCCGCCTTTAGATGCTCTTGTGCTGTCATGGACACGAAGCGCTTCCCCCTGAAATTCTATAAGAAATCTATTACTGTCAGTCCCGGGCACTTCAGCGCCCGGGACTTTGATAACACGCAAGGTGCGGGAATTATTCGACCTGGCCGGTCTGAACGTTCCACTTGAAGGTATTTTCGGTCTTGAGCTTCGCGGTCTTCTGGTCGGTGGACTTGTACTCATGCTCGATCGCGGCATAGGCCATGGTCCAGGTCTCTTCCGGGATGCCGTCCTCGGAGCCGGAGATCGAATAGCTGTCGATCACCACGTCCTTGAGGGTCCAGATCGAGTAGGCTTCGAGACCGGCAGAGGCGCTTTCGCCCGAACGGCACATATGCAGCTTGATTTCCGGACGCACGGTGCCGTTGGCCACGGAGGTCGCCAGCTTGTTGGAGGCGATCCCCATCTGCGAGGTGACTTCGATCTTGCCGAAGTTGGAGTTCGCGTGACCACGCTGGGTGGAGCCAAGGTCGGACATTTCGACGGCGCGCTCGACATTCCAGCTCAGCGACTGGATCACGATCCACTTGTCGTGGCCCTTCTCGGTCGCGTCGCCGGGGATGTCGGAGATATTAACGAACATGTTCGCAGCCATTGTTCATTCCTTTCAGATCAGATGTTTTCGAGTTCGAAGTTATTTTCGAGTGACGTTGAAATCGGGGTTCTAAAATCAGCCACCCTTCTCGGACGGCAGTTTGGAAACCAGTCTCAAAGATACTGACAGGCCTTCCAGTTGGTAGTGAGGACGCAGGAAGAACTTCGAGCTGTAATAGCCCGGGTTGCCTTCGACCTCTTCGACAACCACTTCGGCCGAAGCAAGCGGCTTGCGCGCCTTCTCCGACTCCGAGGAGATGTCGGCATTGAAATCAACGTAATTGTTGATCCAATCCTGAAGCCAGGACTCCATGTCCTGACGGCTCTTGAAAGAGCCAACCTTGTCGCGAACCATGCACTTCAGATAATGCGCAAAGCGGCAGGTTGCGAAAAGATACGGCAGACGCGCCCCGAGGTTCGCGTTGGCGGTGGCATCGGGGTCGTCGTATTCGGCGGGCTTGTGCAGGGACTGCGCGCCGATGAAGGTCGCCACATCGGTGTTCTTGCGGTGGATCAGCGGCATCATGCCGTTCTTGGCCAGTTCCGCTTCGCGGCGGTCATCGATCGCGATTTCGGTCGGGCATTTCTGGTCCACGCCACCATCGGTGGTCGGGAAGGTATGCGAGGGCAGCCCTTCGAGCGTGCCGCCGCTTTCAACGCCGCGGATGCGCGAACACCAGCCATAGCTCTTGAACGAACGGGTGATGTTGGTCGCCATGCCGTAAGCGGCATTGACCCAGCCGTATTTGTTGCTGTCGGCGCCCTCGGTGTCTTCTTCGAAGGCAAATTCTTCCACCGGATCTGTCTGAGAGCCGTAAGGCAGACGTCCAAGGAACCGCGGCATCGCGAGACCGACATATTTGGCATCCTCGCTATCGCGCAAGCTCCGCCAGGCCGCATATTCCGGGGTCTGGAAAATCTTGGTCAGATCGCGCGGATTGGACAGTTCCGACCAGCTGTCCATCTGGAACAGCGTCGGCTTGGCCCCGGTGATCAGCGGCGCATGGGCGGCCGCAGCGATCTTGGACATCTCACCCAGAAGCTCGATATCGACGGGCGAATGATCGAAGTGAAAATCCGCCACCAGGCTGCCATAGGGCTCACCCCCCAACTGGCTGAATTCCTCGGTGTAGATCTTTTTGAAGATCGGCGACTGGTCCCAGGCGGTGCCCTTGAACTTTTTCAGGGTCTTGGAGAGCTCTTTCTTGGAGACCGGCATCACCCGGATCTTCAGCATCTCGTCGGTCTCGGTGTTGTTCACCAGATAGTGCAGACCGCGCCAGGCGCTTTCAAGCTGCTGGAACTCTTCGTTGTGCAGGATCAGGTTGACCTGCTCGGTGAGTTTTTTGTCAATCTCGGCCACGATGCTCTCGATCGAGCGGAGCGCATCGTCGGACACCAGGTTGGTGTTGGCCAGTGCCTGTTCGGCCAGCGTCTTGACCGCGGATTCCACGGCGGTCTTGGCCTGGTCGGATTTCGGCCGGAACTCCTTTTGCAGGAGGCTGGCGAATTCGCTGGAACCAAAGGCGGAAGCGCCCTCGGCGGCTTCTGTCTGAAGATCTTGTTCAGCCATATCTGTCCCTCCCTAAAATTTATTCGCCAGCGTCGTCAGCGCCACCGGGGGCGGGCTGCGCGGCCAAAGTCTTCAACAGCGACGGGTCCTGAATGATCTTGGAAATCAGATCCTCGGCCCCGGTCTTACCATCCATATATGTCATAAGATTGGAAAGCTGGGTGCGCGCTTCAAGGAGTTCGCGCAAAGGTTCTACTTTTGCAGCGATTGCGGCCGGCTTGAAATCATCCATGCTCTCGAAGGTGATGTCGACCGCCAGGTTGCCTTCCCCCGTCAGGGTGTTTGGCACCGTGAAAGCCGCACGGGGCGCCATCGACTTCATGCGATCATCGAAATTGTCCACGTCGATTTCGAGGAACTTGCGATCCGCAATTGCCGGCTGTTCGACCTCCGACTTCCCGACCAGATCGCTCATCACACCCATTACGAATGGCAGCTGAACCTTCTTTTCGGCGCCGTAGAGCTCGACGTCATATTCAATCTGAACGCGCGGCGCACGATTGCGCGCGATGAACTTCTGGGAACTGTCTGCCATCTAGGCCTCCTCGATCGTCACTTCTTGTACGGCGCTGGAAAAAGGTTCCGTCGCGCCAATTCGGAAATGGGTTTCTATCAATCGTCTTCGTCTTCGATGCCGCCAACCAGATGAACATTCTCCAAACCGCGTGGCGCCATATCATTTATAATGGTCAGGAAATCGGCCCCCACCAGGCGCTTGGCACGCTCCAGAAGCAGCGGCAGTGGGCTCGAGGGTTCCTCGCGCTTGTAATAGGCGATGATCCGGTCGATCGTGTTTGCCACATCGGTCGGCGAATTGATCGCGCCGGGCGCACCACCACCAACGGGGCGCGATGGGGCCGCAACGACATCCGCGCCGTCCGTCTCATCTTCCGTCGGGGTCGTCTGTTCCGTTTCTCCCATGCTACCATAAGATCGCATCTTTTGCGTCATCTGCCTCAAGAGCTTCAGGAGCGGGTCCAACTCTGGCCCCTGCCCCGGCGTCTGCTCATCGAAAACAGCCGAGATCGCCCGAATATTCGCTTCGATCGTCTCGATTGCGGAAAAACGTGCATTGAGGACATCGTCATCCGAATCCTGGAAGGCCGCACTGATCGTCGCCGTATCCGGAATGTGATCCATATGTGCCGGCGCCGCGATGAGGCCTTCCGCGATTTCGATATCCCGCATCGAGAACCGCCCAAAGCCCCGGCTCTCGGTCAACGCCGCCCGGCGCAGCGAGCGGTAGACCGGCGACGGCCCGCCCATGCCATCAGGTTGCCCGCAGATGTCCTGCACCGCATTCACCCGCATGGTGGGATCGCCATCGTCCTCATCCAGCATCGGGTGGCAGGTGTCCCAGAACTCTTCGAGCATCCCCCGCATCAGGGTGGTGACATCGGCAAAGCCCTGCACCCCTTCCGATTGAAGAATTGCGTCAGAAAGGAAAACAGCTGCACGCAGGTCGTGGGCCCGCTCAAGAACGGCCAAAGCCTTGTTCTGAACTTCTCGATAGTCGGGGTCGGTCGCCGGCGTGACCTGATCACCAATAACCGTTTCTTCACCCGGTTGGGCCGCAAGTTCCATTTCCGTAAAGTCCGGATCATACTCCGGATCGGATCCGCTGGGGGCATCATCCCCCTTGGATTGCAACAGGATGCTCACATCCATTTTGCACTACCCCCGTCAGCAAAGCGCTTTTTTGTTCTGTCGGAATTGTGAAGCATTCCCACGCCTGCCGCAACGGATAATACCGCGCAACAAAACAATAACTTGACGCAAAGTGAGCCTTGCCGAATGCTCAATGTCAATTGTTTTGAAAGGTTCAGGAGGGTCAGCCATGCAACCGACGCGTATCGAGGGCGGCGATATGAGGACCCTGGTGCGCGAGGGAGCCAAGCGGCGCACGAGTTTCGCCTTTTGCCTGGATGGCAAGAATGATCCGCTGTTGCTGATCCAGCCAGGCAGCAAACCCGAGAAGCTCCGGCCACTGCTGAAGAAGGAAGGCGGTGGACCGCCAATGACTTGGGGGACATTCGTCGTCCGCTCTGACGAGATGGAAATGATCTGTGAGCAGGCCCCCGCGAAGGCGGTCACAAACCTTAAACGGTTCCTGCGCGCCAATAAACCCAAAGTGAATGTGCTGTTTCGCGATGACGGTGGCAATCTGCTGGATAGCCTCAAACCGGAAAAGAGCAAAAATGACGCTGATGTAACGGCACTTGACGATGTGGACACCCCGGGAATCGACCCCAAGCTGGTCAAACCGCTGCTGGCACGCGCAAAGCGAATCAAACCAAAAATCGTTCAGGCCCCCGGTCCGCTTGAGCGCAAACTGAAGCGCGGGCTGTCCAAAGCGCTCAGCCTGATCAACGCAGGCAAGCTGGAAGACGCGCAAACGCTGATCACCATGATCGAACAGGCGGTTGCCCGCATCGGTGCGGACCGCGAGGATGCCGACAGCAGTATGAAACGCGCCGATCGCGAACGCCAAACCCGCCCGCTTGGCGCGGACCTGAAGCGTGCGAAGAAGTTGCGCACCTCGATGGGGCAGGTTGCCGGCGGCAAGCGGGAAAAGCTGGATCGAGCGCTTCGCGTCGCCGCCCGACTCCTGAAGCAGCGGGATCATGACAAGGCGCGCGAGGTCATGGACCGCATCGAAGCCGCGCTCGGTGCTGCAATCTGAACCACCTGCCCTCCCCTTCTGAACACGCCCAATCCAACGTCGGAGATCCAGAATGCGAAGCCCTCTTCCTGCCCTCCTCGTCGCTATCTCGATTGCGCTTTCGGGACCGGTGCTTGCCGACAGCGGCCGGCTCTTGGTCGAGCTCAACAAGACCGAGAGCATCGAAGGCGGCGGTTGCCGTGCCTTTTTCTTGTTCCGCAATGAAACAGGAAAGAGCTTTGCAGGCTTTGAGATGTCCCTGGCCGTCCTAGACGCGCGCGGGGTCATTGATCGGTTGCTGTCCATCGACGCTGCGCCATTGCCCGTGGCGCGCACCACGCTCAAGCTATTCGAAATTCCGGACCTGAGTTGCACCGACATCTCCGAGGTACTGCTCCATGACATGACCGCCTGCCAGCCTCAAAACGAGGAGGAGATGGACTGCTTCTCGATCCTGGATCTGGCCTCCCGCTCAGACACGCGTTTGGTGAAATAGATATGGAGCGCCTGCTGGAAAACGTCGGCACCGGCGCACCAATCCTGTTGGTTCTCGCCATGCTGTCTTTGCTGTCACTGACCATCATCATCGCCAAGGGTATCGAATTGCGCTCGGTCCTCTCGGGGGAAGACACGCGGCGCGACGCGATCTCGCGCTGGCGCAAGAACGAGAAACCCGATGCGCTCCGAATGATCGGAACTCAAACGCCGGCAGATCGCGTTCTGAGCTTTGCGATGTCGGGTACCCTGGAGCGCCTGCGTCCTGCCCTGCTGCAATCGGAGCTTGAGCGCAGAGGCAGCGCAGAGCTTCTGACCCTCGCACACCGTCTCAGGATACTGGAGATTACCGCCATGATCTCCCCCCTGCTTGGGCTACTCGGCACCGTGCTGGGAATGATCCAGAGTTTCCAGGAACTTGAACTCGCAGAGGGCGCAGCCAATGCAGCGCTTCTTGCTGGGGGTATATGGCAGGCATTGCTGACCACCGCCGCCGGTCTTCTGGTGGCGATCCCCGCCGCCATCGCAGCGGGTTTGTACTCCGCACGCATTGAACGGGTCGCCCAGAGCATCGAGCGCAGCATCGGTCAGTTTCTACTTGCCGAAGAGGCCACCCAGCCCGCAGGAGACGCCACACGCGAAGCCCCATGAAACTGAACCGGCCCGCACGCGCAACCAGTCTGATCTCTCTGGTGCCCATGATCGACGTTCTGTTGATCCTGCTGGTTTTCTTTATGGTGACATCGACGTATCTGAACCTGAACATGTTGCCGGTGCGAAATCCGACCCCTCCATCCGGCGTTTCGGCCGGCGCTGATCCCGAGGTGGTCTTGATCCGGCTGTCCGCCGATGGCCGCGTCAGGATCGGGAACCGGTATGTGGCGCTGGGTCAGTTGCAGGAAAACCTGCAGGACTTCACCGCGCGACCGGATACGCTTCGGGTGCTGATCCTGCCCTCCGCCGCTGCAAGCACGCAATCCTTGGTTTCGGTTCTCGAGACGGTCGCCCAAGCAGATGTTCGGCAGGTTCAGATCCTGCGCCTGGAGGTGCAAAATGAAGCTTGATCGCCCCGCAAGCGGCGCCCGTGGCGAGCCCATTACAGCCCTGATCGATGTGGTGTTCTTTCTGTTGGTGTTCTTCATGCTGATCGGGCGTATGGATGCGACCGCGCCCTTTGACGTTGCGCCACCGGTGATCTCCAGCGCCGCCAGCCTGCCCTCCGGCGGCGCAACACTCTCGGTTTCGGAACACGGCGCCTTGGCCCTGAATGGTGAGCCGGTCGATCAGGCCGCGGTGGCAAAGGCGCTCGCCACACTGCAGGACAGCTCTGACGACCTACGACTGCGGATCAATGCCCATCGCGAGGCCAGCTTGCGACATGTCTTGCCCCTCTTGTCAGTGGCCGAGGCCCAGGGTTTTGATGACATCGTTCTGATCGTCACGCCAAGCGGCGCGACAGTCAGGTGACACTCGCCGAACAGCATAACCCACCTGGGTATACGCCCCTTGTGTGGAGCGTTGGGCTTTTGGGCTCGGTGGCTGCGAACACGGCGTTGATTGCGCTTATATTGCTCAGCCTGCACCCCGCCCCCCCCCGGCATCATTCCGAAACACCGACCGAGCTTCAGATCACTGCGCACAGCGTGCCACGCAGCAGCGCCTCCCCCTCTGACGCAATCGGTGCTCCCCTTGACCCGGCCGAACAGAGTTCAAGCCCGGTGGGCGCAGGCCCGCTCCCCAGACGCCGGGCCGAGGCTGTCGAGATCGAGGCGCCTTCCGTGGCCACACCCACGCCGCAGGGCGCGCAATTGTCGGCGAGTGCGCCTCCCAGCTCCTTGCTTGCATCCAGCACCGGTGCTCCGACGCGGCTCTCATCGCAAGATGCCCCCCAAGAGGGAGTGACCTCGGGCTCATTGCAGGCCACGCCGCTTGATACGGTCGTTCCGCACCGCACCGAAGCCGCGTCTGCAATCCCCTCAGCGGAAGCAGTGCGCGCCACCGAGGATATCGCCACACCTGAACTGTCTGCGGCGCCCCACCCCAACGCGCAGCCGCTCGCCGACGTTCAAGAGGTGCGGACGGAAAAAACACCGGCGGAGACACCTGCCGCAGTGTCCCTGCACGCATCAGACCAACCGGCTGCCAGGCTGGATGCCACATTGATCCCTGCCCCCGATCTGGAAGCTCTTGCTCAATCCGGGCAATCCATCGCGACACTTCCCGCATCCGAGGTGGCATCCTCTCGGCCTGCCGCACAAGCCAACTCCGAGAAGATCACCGCCGAACTGGCGTTTGTGGGCACCTCCTCTGGTGATGTCGATCCGCAATCCTTGGCCGCATTTCGCGCCTTTCAGGCCCCCGGCCCTGCGGATCAGGTGGTCCGGGACGGTCTGGCCGCGCAACTCGCCGCCCTGCCCTGCGCGCGGGTGCAACTCGCATTCGATCCGGAGACTGCCACCTTGAATGCCACCGGGCACATCCCCGATGGCGCATTGCGTCCCAAGATCCTCAACGCTTTGCAGGCACAAATGGGGAGCGACATCGCGGTATCGGACAGTCTTCGTATCCTGCCACCACCACAATGCGGCGCGCTTTCTGCCATCTCGGATCTTGGCCTGCCGCAAAGCACGGATCAGACAACGGATCCACGTCTGATTGGACAGGACACCTATGCACGTGCCCTGACCTTCTCTGGTGGGCAACAGCTCTATTTCAACCTCACCGCACCCGACTATCCGGCCTACGTGTACGTCGACTATTTCGACGCCACCGGAAACGTCATTCATCTAAGGCCAAATGCATACGCCCCGCTGACGTTGATCCCCCCTGCCGAACAGCTCCATGTGGGCGCGCGCGCCGCAGCGGACACCGGTTTGCAGATCACGGTTGGGCCACCCTATGGTCAGGAAATCGTCGTTGCCTTTGCCAGCTCACACCCGCTCCACCCGGATACCGCTCTGCGACCGCTCTCAGAACCCGCATCGCCGTATCTATCCGACCTGAAGAGCGCCATTGCCGCCGCCCGCGCACAACATGCTGATTTCAAAGGCGAATGGGTATATTTCCTTGTGGTCACGCAAGCGCCCTGACCACGCGCGTCAGTCGCAGTCGCCCGTCGCCCAGCTCCGCAGTGCCCGCTTCATCACGCCGCCGAAAGGATGCTGCTTTGAAAGGGAGCGCTGAAGGTCGGCCGTCAGATAGGTCCGCGCCTGTGTGCACAGCGCATCGCGCGTCCAGTTGTGGCAATTGCTACAGCTTTGCTCCTTCCAGTATTCCTCGGGCAAACCGGCCACCGGCGGAAAGAGCGGAGATTGTTGCACCAGATGCTCAAGCGTCAGCCCATTGACCTGCTCCAGGTCGCTCTTGAGCGCACTGGTAAAGGAAATAGGACCTGTCTCGATCTGCTCGGACAACGGCTCATCCATCAGGCTTGTGGTCACAGCTGGAACACCGCCAAGATCAAGATCGGCACCTGCGCCGGTTTGGCGCGCCGCAAGCTCGACCTCTGCAAGTTCCTGATACCGCCCATCCGGAAAGGCCTGGAGATAAGCTTCGAGGGCCGCTGTACCAGCCTCGTTATGCGCCGCTTCGAACATCGCCGTTTCATCCGTTATCGGATGGCTGCCCTGAGCTGCCTCATTCGTGTTTGACCGATGCGAGATCTCCGCCAGCAAGGCGCGCGCATCGGCTGCATAGGGGCTCTTCCCATAGGACCGCAGGAAGAGCATCAACTGAACCGCATCGCGGCTTTCCCGCGCGAGGTTCCAAAGCTCACGCTCGGCAATCGCCGCGTTGGAGCGTGGCTCGGCCCCGAACGAAACTCTGTTGAACACAAAATCACTGACAAGCGAGCTGCTGTCCCAAGGCGTCTGGCGACCGTCGGTCGCCTCCAGAACGGACCGGCGCACCTGCTTCAGCACCTGTTCGATTGGCTGATTGGCGACGGTCATCTCCCGCGCCAGCGCTTCTGTGAACGGGCTATTGCCCTCGACACCATCAAGCGCCACCGCACCGGGTGCCGTCGCATAGGCAAGAAAGGTCCCCGTTGGGGCCTGCATCTCTGCCAGACCATTGTCATTCAGGTCAGCGACGCTCACAAAAGGGTTGTTGCGGCACGCATCGAGGATCACGATGTTGGTGGCGTTTCGGGCCGATGCCATCTGACGCAGGACGGATTGCGCCTCGACGGCCACGAGATCTAGATCCGCCGCATCACTCAGCGCCACATCCACCGGCAGCAGGTAATTGTTGCCAAAGCTCTGCACCCCATGGCCTGCGTAGTAAAACAGGCCGACGGCGCTTTCATCCTTGGCACGAAGCGCACGCCCGAATTGCGCAATGCCCCGCTTCAACTCCACCTGAGTTGCATCGGTGATCAGCGTCACCTCAAAGCCCAGTTCCTCAAGCGAGTCCGCTATCAGCTCTGCATCGTGGACGGGGTTTTCCAATGCCGTCACCGAACCATAGGCCGAATTCCCGACAACCAGCGCCATACGGTCCGCGGCGTGCAAAAGGCCAGCCCAAAGGATGAGCCACAGGGTTGTCGCTGCAAGGAGCCACATCGGCAGGTTCAGACGTCGAGGAATCACGGGTATCTTTCGGTTTGGCCACGGGATCAGTCGCCCACCCCTGAATGCTCGGGACGGTGGGCAAGACCAGTATGGCACGCTTTTCTCAACGTGTAATTTACATGTGTTTGCAATTCGAGACCACACGGCGCGCATTGTGCTGTTAGCTCACTGCGCTGGAAATGCTACACTGGCCATCAGGATGCTCCGCAGCGCCAGACCAAAGGAACCCCAGGCATGAAAAAACGCCTTTACCTATTGTTTTTATTTACTTTTCTATTCTCTCCCATCCTCGCGACAGCCAATCCCTTTGCCGGCGGGTGGCGACTGCAGACCGATCAGTCGAACATCGGCTTCCTGTCCATCAAAAAAGGGACAATTGCGGAATACAGTGGTTTTGCGTCGTTCTCCGGAGCAATTGACCCCACGGGGACAGCCAAAATCTCTGTTGCCCTGGATTCGGTGGACACCAAAATCGACCTCCGCAACGTCCGCATGCGGTTTCTGTTCTTTGAAACATTCAAGCATAGCGAGGCCGTGATCGAAACATCGCTTGCGGCAGAGCAGGTGGCCAATCTTGCAGAGATGCGGAGAAAGACCATCGACTTGTCGGTAGCTCTCACGCTGCACGGGGTAGAAGCCAATGTCACGGCTCCTGTTGCGGTGACATTGCTGGACGACAATACCGTGAACGTCGCAACGGTTCAGCCGATCATTCTGTCCCTCGCCGATTTTGATCTACTGGGCGGGCTGGCGAAACTTGAAGAAGCTGCCAATGTCACCATCACACCGGTTGGGATCGTCAGCCTCGACCTGACTTTTACCCGCACGGGAACGGACACCGAGGTTGCCACGATAGACGCCCCCTCGGCTGGCAAGAGCGCTGCGCTGGAAACCCCTGGCACCTTCAATCGAGAGGAATGCGTCGGCCGCTTCGAGATTCTGTCGCAAAGCCGCAGCCTGAACTTCCCGCCGAATACGGCGGCCATCACCGACGATGCCAGTGCGTTTCTTGATGTGCTGGCAGATGTCGTGAACCGATGCCCGGACATGAAAGTCGAGGTCGGAGGACACACAGATTCTTGGGGCAAAGCGGCCTGGAACCTCGAGCTGAGCCGACAGAGGGCTGTGGCTGTCGCCAAATACCTGATCTCCAAAGGCGCGGCACAATCCCGGTTGGTCCCCGTTGGATATGGTGAAACCAGCCCGCTTGTCGACAACAATACCCTTGAAAATCGCGCCAAGAACCGCCGCATCGAGTTCAAGGTACTAAACTAAAAAAAGGCGCTGTCCCCGCGGGGACAGCGCCAATCATAGCGTGCAGAGCCGGGACCTACTCTTCCAGTTCCGCAAAGAACGCGTGGATCGCCGCCTCCAGCTTGCGTTGATCTACGCCCGAGAAGTCACGCTCCATCGCCATTTCAATTCGACCATTGCGGGCCTGACACCGCACTGTCCCCGCGGGGACAGTGCATCGCAATGTGGTCTTGGCCTGCCCGCCCGGCGCCGCCTTCGCCGCCCCATCAGTGGTTTGCCCTGAACTTGCAGTACGCCCAGCTCCTTGGCCGCGGCCCGCCAACCATGTCTTCAGAACCTCCAGTTCATCGTCGTGGGATTCAGCGGCAGCGACGCGAAGGCGGCTCCGTAGCTCTGCGCAGGCGACCTCATCCGCCAACAGAGCGCGCCGCAGATCCAGCCCCAGGTTTCGAGAGATCGCCTCCGGGAAGCGCAGCTCCGCCCCCAACAGATCAAGCAACTCTGCAAAGTTGCGAATATAAACCCGTTTCTGGCGCCCGGCCGATGCATAAAGCGTCGCAACCGCAGCATCCAGATCCGGGACCTCGGTCTCTGGGTCTTCACAGTAGGACACGGCCAACTGCGCCATTTCGGCAAAGGAAATGTCCCGACGCACGAGGTTCTCGTCGACCATGCGCCGGTAGAGCCCTTGCAGCGTTTCACCGCGCGCGACCAGGCCAGCCGGGATCGCTGCAAACTCTTCATCGCCGGTTTCCTGAAGCAGTTCACGATAGGCCGACATACGGCGAAACCCCTGAACCAGCTGATACCCATCGCCGTCTTCCTCCACCCGAATTGGGTTCGAAAGCCCGATGGTACGAATGGACTCTTTCAGCTCTGCCAGTTCAGGATCGATTTTGGCCGACCTGTCCCGCGTCAGCTTGGTGACCTTGATTTGGTCGAGCGGGATCCGATCAACCACAAGCCCGAGCTTCTTCAGGCGCACGAACTCATGTGCGAGCCTGTCGTTCTCGGCGCGAATGGTCTGTTCGACCTCGGCACGCGCGCGCAAGGCTTCGGCATTTTCGGAAATCGCCTTGGCCATCGGACCGCGGCGGTGATCCAGGGAAGGGCCCGCATCCTCGGCATCAGCCTTCTCCGTCCCCGCGGGGACAGCCGGTTCATCCGGGAAATCGATATCAAAGACTCTGCGCTTGCTCATGCCTCATCCTCCAATTTCTCCCAGGCCTCGAGGACATTGCCACGAAATTCTTCATAGGCTTTGTCAAAGGAGACACGCGCGCGGCGCCACGTTTCCCGCGTCATATCCCGATAGTCGATCTCATAGATCGAACTGAGGAACCGTCCGGATTGCTCTACCGCACGGGTCATCTCGATCGGGTGTTCGGTCATGCGATCTCCGAACACTTTCATAAATGCGGACCGCATGGCACGATGAAGATCATTCCCGGATTCATAACGCGTCAACAGGAAGCGCACATCCTGGAACACCTTCGGCAGATTGAACGTCCCCGTGGGGACAACGCCATTGAAGGCAGACAGGTCTTCCAGCGCTTCGGAAAGCTGACCGATGAAAGACGTCGTGGAATCATATTCCCAGTACCCGGGGCCGGAGGGGACATAGAGCATATCGGCAGCAAAAACCGCGTTCATCGACTGGTAACCGATAGCCGGCGGACAGTCGAAAATCATCATGTCGTAGTCATCACTCGGAAGCTGATCGAGATACCGCGACACGGCTGCAAAGAAAGACCACTCCGGATTGAGATGGCGGTATTGCGCGGATGCAAATTCGACAAAGGCGGCGTTCGCGCAGGACGGGATCACATCGATCGTTGGCCAGCTGGTCGGTTTGACAAAGTCGGAAATCCTCAGATCCTGCAGCCCCATGCCCGTGATGGAGGAGGGCAGTCGCCGCTCGGGCAGGGCAGATCCACTTTCAGCCCCGCGCACCGAGGCATTCATGCGCTCCGTCTCGCGCACCAGGTCCCGTGCCATGATCCCCCAGACCGTGTAATCCTCTGCCACGTCCGACAACCCCATGGAGTGCGACAGTGTCGCCTGCGGATCAAAGTCCACACAGAGCACACGATAGCCATCCAGCGCGGCGGCATGGGCAAAGTGCAAAGCAACCGTCGATTTTCCGGCTCCGCCCTTGAAGTTCGAAATGGCGACCCGGATTGCGCGCTTACCCGCAGGCCGGCCCGGCATCAGCGATTTCCGGTTGATCTTGATGCGGCGGCGCAGCTCGTTGATTTCGTCCAACGAGTACCATCGCTGGCGCCCGTCTTCCTCCACATGCCCTTGAGGCAGGCTCGGATCAGCGGCCAGTCGTCCACGTAGGGTGGACTGGTTCACCTTGAATATCAGCTCGGCAACTTCCCAACTGGAGAACCGTCGAAGGGTCTTTTCCATCTCTGGTGAAAAGGTCTGCTGCCGGATCCAGCTCTGCATCTTCAAAGATTGCGCCTGAAGCGCCGCAAGGTCTTCATGGGTGTACATTCACTGCTCCTCGAATGGCGAGCGCCCCGATTTGGACGCTTTTTCTACCTCGACTTCCATTTACGCCGGATTTGCAAAAAACGCAAAAACAAATATCATCGGTTTTAGCGTCCTGTCCCCGTGGGGACATCCTTGCGCCAAAGCAGGGAAAGACTCTGATTTTGACCGCGAAACGCGCGAGCACAGACTCTGTGTGCCCTTCGCGCCGATTCGCTGTCACGTGTTGTCGGCTGCTGCGACTCTCGGTGCACTTAGGTGTGAATTAGGGGGACAGATATTCCGCTATCCCACCTGAATAGGGGACATAAGGGACGCACTAGGGGACGTATGGAATGTCCCCCAATACCATTGATACCTAATTTTCTTTTCGAAAATGGTATGTGCTCAGCTCACCACTTCGAGACAGGCTTGACAGAATCGTCGAACTGGACGCAAATCTGTACCCATCAACAAATAACGCTGAGTTGCGGTACAGGCCTCAACTCGCAGCCCGGACGCAAAGCTCGGGATACAGGCAAACACACCGTTCTCTGAAATGAGAACGCCGGACAGTGAGAGCAGCCAATGCTGGTCAGGCAACCTTCGGGTCGTGGAGCATCCGCGATCAAGTATGACATCCTTACTGCGATGGGCGCCTATGCCTTGTCACAGAGCAAGGCCCGACAGGTACTGGTTCTTCGGTTTCTCACTTTGGTGACTGCCCGCTACAACTGGCAACGAGACCAACTCGCCGTTGGTCAGCGAGAGATTGCCAGACTATGGAATGTTGATGAACGTACAGTCAAACGGGACCTCGCCAAGCTAAGGTCAATGGGGTGGATCGTGGTAACCCGGCAAGGGGCCCGGGGCCGTGTCTCGGAATATGCTCTGGACTTTGATCGCATCCTTGGCGATTCGGAACCTCGATGGCAGGCCGTAGGCCCCGATTATGCGCATCGTATGAAGGGGCAGGGCGGAGACGTTGACCCCAATGTCATTCCTCTGAAGACGAGCAGCGTCGTTGCAGCACCGAACACAGAGGATGGCTGTGAATGGTCATTGGCGCAAGCGATCCTGCATCGCGATGACCCGGCGACTTATGCCTCGTGGCTGCAAAAACTGCAGCGTGAGGGCAGGGCAGGGGACCGCTTGATCCTCCGCGCCCCGAGCCGGTTCCACGCGTCCTACGTCATGTCACATTTGCAAACCAAGGTGGTCGCCGCCTGTCGCGAAGTCGACGATACGATTTCAGCCGTCGTGATCGATGTGTGAGTGCGCTTCCCTTTTGTCGCACACTTGTATAACAAGAAGGTGCGGAAACCAGGCGACACTGGGCCATGTCTGTGTTTGCAGTAGGGAATGGGCGGATGAGAACAACATCGATCACGCAGCGTTTGGCTGGCCTCGGCGGGGCCAAATGGGATTTGCACCTCGCAGCGCGAGAGCGTGCTGAACGCGGCGAGCAGATCATCGAAATGACGATCGGTGAACCGGATGTGCCGTTGCCGGATGTGCTCGCGGATGCGGCGATCAGCGCCTTGCGGGCTGGCCGTACTCAGTACTCCAATGGACGCGGTGAAAACGGGTTGCGCGATGCCCTCGCCGAGGTCTACTCGGCCCGCCGCGGACGGCTTTTTGACCGGGATCACGTGTTGTGCTTCCCCGGGACGCAAACCGCGCTTTATGCGGTTTTTCAGGGCGTTGCAGAAGCCGGAGACGAGGTTCTTGTGGGGGATCCGCTTTATGCCACCTATGAGGGTGTGATCAGAGCAACCGGCGCCGAGATGGTATCCGTTCCCTTGCGCCCGGAGCATGGTTTCCGGATGCAGGCGGACGATGTCGCAAGCCGAATTACCGACAGGACCCGTGCCATCCTGCTCAATACCCCGCATAATCCGACCGGCGCGATCCTGCGCCGCGAGGACTTGGAAGCATTGGCTGATTTGGCACGGGCGCACGATCTCTGGCTGATCTCCGACGAAGTCTACGAGGATCTGGTCTTTGAGGGCAGTTCCTTTCTGTCCCCCCTTTCGTTGCCCGAAGTCGCTGATCGGGTGATTGCGGTGTCGTCGATTTCCAAGTCACATGCTGCTCCCGGGTTGCGCAGCGGCTGGGCGATCGGACCAAAGCCCTTCATGACCGCGCTGCTCCCCGTGTCCGAAACCATGCTCTTCGGCAATCAACCCTTTATCGCGGATATGACAGAGCAGGCGGTTCGGGACGGTTCGCCGGTCGCTGAGGGAATGCGTCAACGGTTCGCCAGACGTGCGACCTACCTGGCTGACCGCCTTGAAACCGAAACCCGCCTGCGTGTGCACCGGCCGGAAGCGGGCATGTTTGCCTTGGTGAATGTACGCCCCTTGGGTATGGATTGTGATCGCTTTGCCTGGGCACTTCTGGAACAGGCCGGGGTGGCGGTGATGCCGGGATCCTCCTTTGGCGAACACATGCAAGATTGGGTTCGCTTGGCGCTCACCATAGATGATGCCACGTTGACCCAGGCCGTGGACCGGATTTCCGAGTTTGCCACAGCGGTGTCTGCCGCAGCCGAATAGGGCAGGGGGCCACAAATCGAAACCAGCCAGTTGAAACACGGTCGCGCAGCGTTTTATGAGGAGTGACTTCGGGCCATCAGGGCCCGATACCCTCAGGAGCGCCTGCAATGACCGACAGTTCCCCGCCTGGTGAGAAGATTTGTGTAATCGGCTTGGGCTATGTCGGGCTGCCTCTGGCTGTCGAATTTGGTCGCAGTCGTCCGGTTGTCGGATTTGACATCGACGAAGGGCGGATCGAGGAACTGCGCCGGGGCGTTGATCGCACCTGCGAACTCGACCAGAGCGCCTTGACGCAGGCGCGCCATCTTACGCTGAGTGCATCGGAAGCGGATATTGCTGACGCCAAGGTGTTTATCGTGACGGTGCCAACGCCGATCGATACCACGCGTCGCCCCGACCTTGGACCGCTCCTCGCGGCGAGCAGAACCGTCGGACGGGCGTTGAAGCCCGGAGATACGGTCATTTTTGAATCGACGGTGTATCCCGGCGCAACTGAGGAAGACTGCGTGCCGATACTGGAAGAGATGTCTGGCCTGACATTCAATCGAGACTTCGGCGTGGGCTATAGCCCCGAACGCATCAACCCGGGAGATAAGACCCGGCGTTTGCCGGATATTGTCAAAGTCACTTCCGGATCCTCTGCGGCGACCGCGGAGAAAGTTGATGCGCTTTACGCCAGCATTATCACGGCCGGAACCCATCGTGCGGAGAGCATCCGTGTCGCAGAGGCAGCCAAGGTGATTGAAAACAGCCAGCGCGACATCAACATTGCCTTGATCAACGAGCTGGCGATGATCTTCAACCGGATGGAGATCGATACCGAAGCGGTGTTGCGCGCGGCGGCGACCAAGTGGAACTTTCTCAATTTCCGGCCGGGGCTTGTTGGCGGGCACTGTATCGGCGTTGATCCATACTATCTGACCCACAAGGCGCAGGAGGTGGGGTATCACCCGGAAATTCTGCTGTCGGGGCGGCGGCTGAACGATGGCATGGGCGCCTATGTTGCCCAGCAGATGATCAAGGCGATGTTGCAGCGACGCGTGCATGTGGTGGATGCGCGGGTGCTGGTCATGGGCTTGGCGTTCAAGGAAAACTGCCCGGATCTGCGCAATACCCGCGTCGTCGATGTGATTTCCGGGTTGCAGGAGTTCGGCGTTGCGGTGGACGTGTTCGATCCGCATGTGGATCCGGCTGAAGCGCGCGATGAGTATGGCCTCGAACTTCTGTCGGCGCTGCCACGCGACACATATGACGGGGTTGTCCTCGCAGTTGCTCATGAGGAATTTCGACAGATGGGCGGCGCGGAGATCCGGGCGCTCGGGAAACCGGGTGCGGTTCTCTACGACTTGAAATACCTGTTGACTGCGGACGAAACAGACTTGCGGCTGTAGTCGCCAGAAGGAGTGTAGCATGGTGATTTGCGTGATCCACACCGGGGGAACGATCGGCATGATCGCCACCGAAGCCGGGTATGCCCCCCAAAACGGTGTTGTTGAGACGGAACTGAAGCGCATGCGTGCCTCCGGCGACATACGGACTGATTTTTGGGTGGTTACCGCAGACCCCTTGATCGACAGCGCCAATGCCACGCCCGCCGATTGGGACTGGATCATGTCGCAAATCGTGGCACATCACGATGTTTACGACGGGTTTGTTGTCACCCATGGCACCGATACTCTTGCATTTACCGCAGCGGCGCTGAGTTTCGGGCTGCAGGGGCTGTCCAAACCGGTGGTCCTGACCGGTGCCATGCTGGCTTTGACCGAAGATGGAAGTGACGGGTGCCGGAACCTGAAAGACGCCTTTGCCGCGGTCGAGACTGCGCCGCCTGGGGTTTTTGTACAATTTGCGGGGGGGCTTTTGCATGGCGCGCGGGTGCGCAAGTCCCACTCGACTGATTTCGACGCCTTCAAAGCCTCGCCAACGGATCGACCGCCGCATCGCCAGTCCCCGCGGCTCTCCGCGCAGTATCACGGTGAGGTGTCGGCCATCATCGCCGCTGTCGCGCCGGGGATGAATGCGGATCTCGTGTCGCTGGCTGCGGAGCGGGCGCAGGGTATCGTCCTGCGGTGTTATGGGTCCGGCACTGTCCCCGAGGGGCTTGGACTGCGGTCCGCAATGCAGCGGGCGCAGGCACAGGGTGTCCCTGTCCTCGCTGTCAGCCAATGCGCCGAAGGCGGTATTTCACTTGGTACCTATGCGGCGGGGTCGATGCTAGAGGATACCGGTGCCATCGACGGGCGGGACATGACCGTGGAAGCCGCCTACGCGAAACTGCTTCACGCGCTTGCGGTCACCGACGATCCGCAGGCACGACGCGCGATCCTTCAGGAAAACCTCTGCGGAGAATGGGCGACCTGATCGTGCGGCTCTGCTGCCGGCACGTCAATTGTGCCGTTGCATCCCGGCAGTGACCCACGTATGCCGCTCGCGGTTTTAATCGTGAATGGAGAGAGACGCGATGCAAGCGCTTGAACAGGTTTTCGGGGTCATCGGAGACCTGACTTGGGGGTGGTCCCTTGTTCCGATCCTGGTAATTTTCGGTACCTTTATCACCGTGGCGACCGGGTTCGTCCAATTTCGGTTTTTTGGGCGGATGTTCCGGGTTCTGACCCGGGGCGGAACGGATTCCGGGCGGATCTCAGCCCGCGAAGCGCTGCTCGTCTCAGTCGGTGGGCGTGTCGGCGGCGGCAATATCGCGGGCGTGGCCGTGGCAATCACGCTCGGTGGCCCCGGGGCGGTGTTCTGGATGTGGGCGATCGCGATTGTCGGAATGGCAACTAGCCTTGTGGAATGCTCTCTGGCGCAGCTGTTCAAACGGGCGGACCCTCTGACAGGGCAATACCGTGGCGGTCCGGCGCGGGCCATCCTTCACGGGTTGGGCCAGAACTATCGCTGGCTGGCCGTATTGTACGCCATTTGCCTGATTGCTGCGTTTGCGTTGGGCTTCAATGCGTTCCAGGGGAATACGGTTGCTGGCGCGGCCGAAGCCTCGCTGGGCATTGACCGGCTGTGGACCGGCCTGTTTCTGGCCTTGGTCACCGGCTTCATCGTGTTTGGCGGCATCCGGCGTATCGCCAAGGCCTCCGAAGTCGTGGTGCCGATCATGGCGCTTGGCTACATCCTGATGGCATTGGCGGTCATCGTGATGAACCTGGGCGATGTTCCGGCCGTTCTGGGCACCATTGTTGCCAATGCGTTTGGCTTCGAAGAAGCGGTCAGCGGTGGCATGGGGGCTGCAATCGCCCAAGGTTTGCGCCGGGGCCTCTTTTCGAACGAGGCGGGTTTGGGGTCTGCACCCAACGTGGCCGCAACCGCAGAGGTCAATCACCCGATCAGCCAGGGCATTACCCAAGCTTTCTCTGTGTTCATCGATACCATCGTGATCTGTAGCTGTACTGCGTTTGTGATTTTGCTCAGCGATGTCTACGTCCCGGGCGCGAGCGAAATTGACGGTGTCGAACTGACCCAGAATGCAATGGCTTCGCATCTTGGTGCCTGGACGCAGTATTTCATGACTGCAGCCATCCTGCTGTTTGCCTTCTCGTCAGTGATCTACAACTATTACCTCGGTGAGAATGCGATCACGGTTCTGACCAAGACACCCGCTGCGACATTTGTGCTGAAGATTGTTGTGGTCGGCATCGTCTTTGTGGGCGCGGTAGCGCCGAATGCGACCTCGGTGTTCTTCTTCTCCGACCCGATGATGGGTGTGCTGGCGCTGGTCAATTTGCTCGCACTGATGATGCTGTTTCCGATCGCCCTGCGTATCCTGCAAGATTTCCGCAAACAGCTGCGGGCCGGGGTGGCGCGACCGGTGCTGCATATCGAAGAGTTCTCGGATCTTGATCTGGATCCGAATGCCTGGCCCAAACGAAGCTGACGCCTCGTGAAACACTGAATAGGCCACCCGATTGGGTGGCCTATTTTCATGGCGGGACTCAATTTAAGCGCCGGCTGAGGGGGGGGCGCCCCCCATCCCTCAGCTGTTCCTCGCTCACGCACTCAAGGCATCATAGGCATCAGCCGCTTCGATGTCGCCGCTATCGTGCACGGTGATCTTCTGACCCTGGATGAGGCTGTCGGTCCCTTTCGCGCCAACCACCATGAGGATCTTTTTCTCGCGCGCGACGATCGCCATATGGCTCAGCCAGCCACCAACCACGCTCACGACGGCACCGGCCTTCTGTACCTGGGGCAACCATGCAGGGTTGACCATGTGGCAGACGATAATGTCTCCGGGCATGAACCCTTCAAAGGCTTCGGAGCCATGCGCCATCTCGTCGTGAACGCGAAACACGCGCCCGGTCACATCACCTGATCCAGCGACGCAGGTTCCGCCGAGCTTGTCCGGATCCGGCAGGGCCAGCGTGCCAGCCGAGAGCTGCTCACAGTCCTTCAGGGTCAGCTGTGCCTGCGTTGGCGCGTTGTCCTGACACAGTTTGTCGTGCTCCGAGCGGGCTTGGGCCAAGGCGCGCAAGGCGTCGATTTCGTCCCAGTCGGCATGCACAAGCTCTGGCAGGGTCAGGTGGAATACAAGCGCACCAAGCCCGCTCTGCTCTGCAAGCGTCAAAAGCGCCCGCCGAAGTTCCGACAGCACCCGTAAGGCCTCGTGCTTGGCACGCTCCTTCAAGTCCTGAAAGGCGATGGCGAGTTCGATCTGCCGTTGGAGATCGGCTGGTAGACCGGACGGCGCATGCGTTGGGGGCAGGGGGGCGACAGATGGTTCGAGCAATGTGTACAACAAGCTCGGCGCTTCGTGATACCGGGGGGTGGAAAGCTCATAATCGAACATCGCCCGGTGCCCCATCAAGGCAAGCGCTTTTTCCCGGGCTTCCTGTTCCGGTCCATCGCATTGTGCCAGGAGGCTGGCAGGAGAGTATTCCAGGTCTGCCTGCATCAGATAGCTTCGCAGGGCTGGGTCGCCTTGCGCCGCCTGGCTCGCGTCCTGCATCGCCAAGGCCGCGAGAATGTTGATTTTCTCGGCCTCAACATAGATTTCGGTCACGAAGTAGCGCTGCAAGTCTGTGATCGCCTTGAGCAACTTTGCCCTTGGCAGGGCTTCAAACCGAATGGCACGCCAGTCGTCGACGCGGTCCCTGAGCTTGGGCAGTACCTCCCGTTCGAACCCCTCACGGACCGGAGCCAACTGCTTGCGCAGCGCCACCGCGCGTCGCCCTGACAAATCCAGTGCCAGGTGCTGCTTGAGGTGTGTATCAACGTAGGTTTTGCCGAAGAGGCGGACCAAATGGGCGTCTTGACCCTCTGGCAGTGCGTAAGGCAGGCCCAACGCGCGGCAGGCCAGATCGAGGCTGCCCCCGGGTGACCAGAGCTGCGCCATGAGTGCAAATGACAATGGGCTGGGGCGTGGCAGCACTTCGCTCATTTCATCCTGCTCGATCAGGTTTTCGTCCGGGTCGCGATCTTTGAACCGGTTGAAAAAGGATCGCCATTCCGAGGCCGTCGCCTGCTCGGTGCTGCTGCCCACGGCCACGGTGGTCACATCCCGCGATTGCAGAATCCAGAACTCTCCGTCCACCCAGGCCCACTCGATATCCTGCGGTGTTCCAAACAGATTTTCGATCGCCAGGCCCAACTCGATCAGCACCTCCGGGGCAAACGGGGGGAGGTCCTGATCTGGGGCAGGGGACTTGCTATAGCGCCCGGCCCGAAGGGTGCCCGGTGTCTTTCTGCCAGAGACGAGGTCATCGCCACAGCCCTCGACCCACTCCAGCAGCATCATACCCGGTGCTTGTGGATCCTGTGTGAACAGGACACCTGCAAACGTCGCATCGATCATGTGTTGCACCAGAATATTTCCGTGTCCCGCATCTTTGATCTGGTAGCTTCGGGCACGCTCGTCGGAAAAGGAGGCGTGCACGGTTTCGATGGCAGAGCACATTTGGTCGCCCCGCACATCCAGGACGGATTCAAACACGCCGGCGAAACTGTGGTCAGCGCCATCTTCCTGGCTGGCAGAGGAGCGCACAGCGCAGGGTGTGGGCCCCATGATCCGCCAGATTTTATGCGCCATGCGTGTGCGGTCCGTGGTAGTGGCCGCCTGGAACCGGGTTAGGAACCTTTCGGTGAGCACCACCGCGGGCGGTACCGGAAAGCCGGCATTGGCCAATTGTGAAAGCCGTAGCGCCTTGTTGCCCGCATGAGCCAATTGGCGGGTTTCCTTTATCGGGACCGTTCCTTTTGGCAATCGCTGTAAGGATGGCAAGGCGCGGGAAAGCCGCGACACGCTCCCTGAGACATACGCGTATTGGATCAGCAAACCCGTCAGGCTCATGAAAAGGTAGAAATTTCCCGCCGCCGAAAGGTTCATGACGAGGGCAAACAGGAGCGGCAGCCCCAGTCCACACCAAAGCACCGCCGCCCGCGCGGATTTGGCGACCGAAACCAGCAGATAGACAGCGGCAAGCGCACAGGTGAGGCCCGGCGCAAGATAATATGGGTCGGGCGCTCCCAGGTTCGAAACCCACAGGAACGCTTCGCCAACCTCCGCGGAAGCCAGCTCTACCGCCTGTAGCCCCAGCATCATCACAGGGAGGAAGAGGAGCGCCGCCAAGTTGCGCATAGGCGTCAATCCAAGTCGATTATGAACCTCCCGGATTGCCCTGGATTTTCGGATCGGGTCGTCGGCAAGATCCGCCTTTAGACGGTCCAGTTCGACTTTGTGCGCACGAAGCGTGATTTGATCGCGTTCTGATTTCAGCGCCAGCGGCAGCACCAGCAATCGCGAGGTTACCGCCAGAGCCAGAAGCCCGAGTATCAGGTGAGAGTGTTCATGCGCCCAGAGCAAGACGCGGCTCAGGAGGTCACCGGATGTGTCCCACAGGCCGGTTTCCTGGCTGGCCAGCCAATCGACAACATGAGGTTTGGGGGCAGGAGGGATGAAATACTCCCACGGCAGGGTGTAGCGCCCTTCGAAGGGGATTCCCGCCTCAGTCAGCTCCAGTCCGAGCACCTGGCTCATGAAACAGCTACGGCGATCATAGCACGCAGCGACCGTGGGGACCATGCGCAGGGAGGAGATCGACTCTTGGAGCTGCGTGGTGGTCAGCGCGCGCACAGGAATGTTGATCGCCCCGGGCAGGTGCCCGGCGGCAAAATCACCGGGATAGCGCGTATCCACGATCTGTACCTCGCTCGACGCCACAAGTTGGCTGAACTCTTCGGTACCGATCAGGCGCGATTTGTTTGGATACGTGGGGATGGCGCGCAGGTCTGACAGCTCTTGCACGCGGCTGTCGGAAAACGGTCTGGATTCCACAATCCACTTTTCGATACCGCCGGCGATAAAGCGGCAATCGATACCGAGTTTTGCGAGCGCGGCGCAGGTTTCGGAACTGCGGTTCCCGTTATGGCAGAACAGCACCACCGTTTCACCCGCCGAGACGGGCGGCGATCGGAGGAAGTCGGGAAACCGGATGTGGGTGGAGCCGGGCAGGGTCCCCATGGCGTTTTCGGCGGTTTCACGAATGTCGAAGAAATTGACCTGTCCGGCAGACAGGAGGTTGGCAGCTTCGGCCGTCGTGATCCCCTGTGGGTGGGTTTCTTGGCTGTCGTAACTGGTTTCTTTCAGCGCCGCATCCTTGATGGTGGTCCCGTCAAACTGTGCGGGACGGGTCAGTGTGGCTTGCAGCCGTTGCAACTCGGCGCTCCGGTGGGTCTGCCATTGCCAGTGATTTGCAAATGCGAGGAGGACGGCAAGCAGTACAAGGCCGGTGATCAGGCGCACGGGATAGCGGCGCGAAGAGGCCTGTGTCCTGATCCCGAGGCGGGCGGCGATCACCGCACCAAAACCGGACAGGGTGGCTGCAACCACCGCGAGAATTTGAGATAGCGAAGAGACCGATCCAAGCACCAGTTCCGGGGATGGAATTGCGTGTCCCATCGTGGGGGTGGCG
This sequence comes from Epibacterium sp. MM17-32, assembly GCF_022348205.1. Lineage (NCBI taxonomy): Bacteria > Pseudomonadati > Pseudomonadota > Alphaproteobacteria > Rhodobacterales > Roseobacteraceae > Epibacterium > Epibacterium sp. MM17-32. Next base: position 124,922 of record NZ_JAKRFC010000010.1, read on the forward strand.
ATAAGAATGGTCGCATTTACAAATAAACAAAAACAAATTTTAACTGACCGGGCGATACATGGCAGCAAGTTTGGTGTAATCACGAGTCGTCCTTCTGAACGGAAAGGGAACCTGGCGGCAGACGCAGAATGCGTCAAAGAAACGTCATAATCCTTTCCAGATGGTTAATATGTGCTTTTCGAGTGAATCTCGGTTAGTTTTCAATGTGTTTTGATCCTATCTTGGATTGAGGCATGGCCAGGGACGGGCGCGCCCCGGTCGGACAGCGATTCTGCATCGTCTGCTAAGGAGAGTTCGATGGCACTGATGAACTCATTTGGTACAGCTACCCTGCGCAAGACCCCGATGCGTTACGGTCTTGTGAAACTGATGCTGGTGACTGCGGTCCTGTCGATGGTGGGGATCTCCGCGGCCTCGCCCCTACGCGCAGAGATTGAGCTGGTGTTTGGCACCTATGCCGCGGACAAGCCGTCTGCGACGGTGCGGAAGTACCGACCATTTCTGACGTTTCTGGAAAACCGGATGGAAGTCATCCTGAACGAAGACGTCACGATCCGGCTGCGTATCTCCAAGGACTACGAAACAAGCATTGTGGATCTGGCGGAAGGGCGCGTTGACTTTGCGCGCTTTGGGCCCGCGTCCTATGTCCATGCGATGGAGCGCAACCCGGGGATTTCGATCGTGGCAATGGAGTCCAAGCAGGGGGAAAAACGGTTCAAGGGCGTCATCGCGGTTCATCGCGATAGTACGATTTCCGGGCTGTCTGATCTCGCGGGGCTGTCCTTTGCCTTTGGTGATGAACTGTCCACGATCGGGCGGTATCTGGCGCAGGCGCATCTGCTGGATGTGGGGATTTCGTCGCAGGATCTGCACGGGTATGCCTATCTCGGGCGACATGATCTGGTCGGCGAAGCTGTCGGTGCCGGCAAGTTCAGCGCAGGCGCACTCAAGGAAAGCACGTTCAAGGAACTGGTCGCAAAAGGTGTCCCGATCAGGGCCCTGGTCTCCTTTGACAACGTGACCAAGCCCTGGTTGGCGCGCTCCGGACTGGAAAGCCATATCCTGGACGCGATGCGCCAAGTCATGCTTTCTGCTCAGAACGAAGAAATGGTGAAGCGCGTGTCGAAGAACGGGTTCCTGGCCGGGAGCGACGCGGATTACGACTTCGTGCGCCGTGCAATGCAGCGGAGCCGAGACTTTTGAAAACGCCGCTTCGTAGCCTGCTTCAGCGCCGGGGCATTCTGTCCCAGATCATCGTGTCGATGTCGCTCGCGGCCTTGCTGGTTGTCGTGACCGTTGGCGGTGTTGCGCGGCGCTACGAAGTGCAGCGTGTCAGCGATCAGTTGGGCGAACAGGCCAATCTGACGGTCTCGCTGTTGAGCGGCTTGATGCTGGAGGCGATCATCGTCGAAGATGTCCCGGTTCTGGAAACGGGGCTGGTTGAGGCGATAACCCGCTATCCGAAAATTCTGTCGATCCACATTGAAAACAGCGAAGGCGAGATCATCGCCGAGGCGTCGAATACCGCGTCGCAGCTTGCGGACGACTATGTCATGTACGACAGGCCGGTGGCGTTTGAGGGGTTCGTCTTTGGCAGGATGGTGGTGAAGTGGTCGACCGAAGAGGGGCAGGCACTGGTTCTGGACAAGGTCCGGCAGACCATCACCTGGACGATCCTGGCTGTTGTGTCGATGTCGTTGCTGATGCTTTATCTTGTCTACAGGCTCGCATTGAACCCGTTGCAGGTTGTGCACGCCCGGATGTCGAATGCTGTTGCCGGGGCCAAGACCGGGCATTTTCAGTTGCCGTGGTACGCCAGTCGTGAGTTTCAGGCGCTGAACGTTTCAGTTGGCGTGCTCGAGGACAGTTTTGCAGAGCGCGACGAGCGGGAACTTGCGCTTGAACGGGCCAGGGAACAGGCCGAGATTGCCAGCCGCGCCAAATCGGAATTCCTTGCCAACATGAGCCATGAAATCCGCACACCGATGAATGGTGTGATTGGCATGGCCGAGGTGTTGCAGGAAACGGACCTGACGCCCGATCAGGAGATGTATACCGAGACGATCGTGAAATCGGGCAATGCGTTGCTGACGATCATAAACGATATCCTCAATTTTTCTAAAATTGAGGCGGGTAAACTGGAACTGAACCAGGCAACGTTCAATCTGCGAACGGTCCTTGAGGATGTGGTGACGCTCCTCGCCCCGAAGGCTGCGGAGAAGTGGGTGCAGCTGACGTTGCGCTATGATCCGGACCTTCCGGAATACTATGAGGGGGATGCCGGGCGTATCCGGCAGATCGTGACAAATGTTGTCGGCAACGCGGTCAAGTTCACCTCCCAGGGCTCCGTGCACATTGATGTCACAGGGGCGACCCTTGGGGAGCTGACGCAGTTGCGGATGGCCGTGAGCGACACGGGCATTGGCATCCCCGCGGACAAGCTGGATCGCATTTTCCACGCGTTTGAGCAGGCGGATGGGGCGGCGACCCGAAGCTTCGAGGGCACCGGCCTCGGGCTGGCGATTTCGACGCGCTTGTTGCAACTGATGAAGGGCCGCATTCACGTCACCTCGACCGAAGGCAAAGGATCCGTCTTTAGTATCGACCTGACGTTGCCGACCAGTGATCGTGCGCCGATCACGTTTCAGCCGGATCAACCGGTATCCGGCTTGCATGCGCTGGTGGTCGACGATCTGGAACTGAATCGCCGAATTCTTGGTGAGCGGTTGCGGGCTTGGGGGGTACGGGTCAGTGAAGCGGATTCAGCTGTCGAAACCATGCTGCGCTTGGATGAAATGCGGGACGTCTCTGATCTCTGCGATCTCATCTTCCTCGATTTCAACATGCCGGATTGCGACGGGTACGAACTGGCGCGGCGTATTCGCTCCGTGCCAAATCTCGGGCGGTTGCCGATCATCATGCTCTCCTCTGTCGATCCGGCGCTGTCGCCGCAGATGCTGGCGGAGATAGGGAACTGTCAGCAGGTTCTGAAACCTGTCCGCGCCGATCAGTTGCGAAAGGTCGTGAGCCGCGCGCTTGGGGAAACTGAACCCACTGCCAGCGCTTCCGCCTCGACATTTACGGGGGCTCCGGCGTTGCCTGCCCCCATTCGGGTTTTGATGGCCGAGGATAACCGCACCAACCAGGTGGTCGTCACGCGGATGCTGAAGAATGTGGACGTGGACGTCAGAATCGCCACCAATGGGTTGGAGGCGGTCACCATGTACCGCGACGCGCAGCCAGATCTCGTGCTGATGGATATGATGATGCCGATAAAGGATGGTCTGGAGGCGACCGAGGAAATCCGTGCGATCGAGCAGGAGGCGTCCCTGCGCCGCGTGCCGATTATCGCGCTGACTGCCAATGCGCTGCAAAGCCACGAAGCGGCCTGTCGTGCTGTCGGAATGGATGACTTTCTGAGCAAGCCCATTCGCAAGCAGGCTTTGCTTGACACGCTGCGCAAATGGACGGTCACGCCAGATGTGCCCGCGCAAACTGACAGCGCTGAGCAGGAAACCTAGGGCTTGGACAGCCTGGGGGCATCGCGCCGCAACACCATGTTCAGCGTCGTGGCCAGAACCGCAGAAGCCGCAGCACGCTGACACCAACGAACAAGCCGGTTCCACAGCTGACGATGGTTGGGCCGGTTGGTGTATCCAGGCCGAAAGACAGGTAAAGCCCCCCCAACACCGACATCACGCCGATCAGGGTTGCGAGCAGGGCCATACGCTCCGGCGTGTTTGCAAAGGGGCGTGATGTCGCAGCTGGGATCAGAAGCATGGCGGCGATCAGCAGAACCCCCACGACCTTGATGGCCACTGCAACGACAACGGCAAGAGACAAGGTCAATATGAGCTGTTCCCGCTGTGGCAAAATGCCGGACGCGCGGGCCAGCTCGGGGTTCAGCGTGGCGGTCAAAAGGGACGACCAACGCCACCAAAGGAGCACCAGAACGAGACAGGCCCCCAGCCAGACGACGGCAATATCGATCCGCGACACCGCCAGAATATCGCCGAACAGATAGGCCATGAGATCAACGCGCACCCCGTGCAGAAATGACACCGCAACCAGACCGAGCGCGAGTGCGCTATGTGCCATGACACCGAGCAGTGTGTCCATCGCATAGCCGCGCCCGCTGAGCAGTGTGATGCTGCCCGCCATCAGCAGCGCTGTCGCCATCACGCCGCCAAAGATGGACACATCAAATGCCAACGCCAATGCCACACCAAGTATCGACGCGTGGGCGGTTGCATCTCCAAAATAGGCCATCTTGCGCCAAACGACGAAGCAGCCAAGCGGGGCGGCCGCAAGCGCGACACCAATGCCGGCCAAGGCGGCACGGATGATAAAGTCATCGAGAAAACTCATGCAGAACTCTGTCCATCGGAGCTGTGGTCCTGGACGCAATCGTGGCTATGATCGTGATCGTGACGATAAAGCGCCAGGGTACCTTGGGTATCGGTTCCAAAGAGGGCGCGATACTCCGGTGCGCTTGCCACTTGGGCGGGCGCGCCTTCGCAACATACGTGTCCATTCAGACAAATGACACGATCCGACGCCGCCATGACCACATGCAATTCATGGCTGACCATCAGGATCGCACATCCGAGTTCGGTGCGAACCTCTTCGATTTTCTGGTAGAAACTGGCCGACCCTTGTTGATCCAGCCCTTGTGTTGCTTCGTCCAGGATCAACAAATCCGGACGGGACAAGAGGGCGCGCGCCAGGAGAACGCGCTGGGTCTGGCCGCCGGACAATCCGGTCATCTGGCGATCATAAAGCCCCGGCACTCCCGCTTCGGCAAGTGCGCTGTGGGCTTCGGCGTCATCGACGCGCCGTGGAAGGCTGAGAAACCGGCGTACCGTCAACGGCAGGGTCGGGTCGATATGCAGTTTTTGCGGCACATAGCCGATGAGCAGATCCGGTGCTTTTTCAATGGCACCGTCGCTCAGCCCCAGCGCGCCGATAATCGTGCGGAGCAGGGTTGATTTCCCTGACCCGTTCGGCCCCAGAACGGTGACAATTTCGCCCCTGTCGATATGAAAATTGATGTTGCGCAGTACCGGTGCTCCGCTGTGCCGGATTGTCGCATTCGTAATCGTGACGAGACGCATTTACTCAGTCCTGGCAGCGCGGGCAAAGGCCTTCGGCCTCCACCACAGTGCGTTCTATCAAGAAACCGGCTGCACGGGCAGCATCCCCCAATTGCCCTTGCATCGGTTGCCGCTGCGCCTCGGCGACGCTGTCGCATTTGCGGCAAATCATGAACACCGGGGTATGGGTCTCGCCGGGGTGCATACAGGCAATGAACGCGTTCAGGCGTTCAATCTTGTGCACAAACCCATGTTTGACCAGGAACTCCAGAGCGCGATAGGCCACCGGGGGCTGAGATCCCAGTCCCTCGTCGCGCAAATATTCTAGAATTTCATAAGCGCCGAGGGCGCGGTGCTGTTGCAGGAGGATCTCCAGGGTGCGGCGGCGCACAGGCGTGAATTGCAGCCGTTTTTCCCGGCAGTAGGTTTCGACTGCGGAAAGGCCGCCCGTGATGCAGCGGGAATGGTCGTGCGAAACAAAGCCAACGCTGTCCATGGAGCCTCCGTTACGTTGCTGCGGATTTGGGATTGATATGTTACAACATGACGTTTATCAAGCCGTGTGTTGGTTATGATATAACAGTCGCTTAGGAGCCGCTATGCTGCCCAAATCTCTGACATCCGCTGTGGCACTTTCCATATTGGCATTTCCGGTCGCAGCCGACGCGCCGAAGGTGGTGACCGATATCGCTCCGATCCAGGGTCTTGTCGCCCGAGTGATGGCCGGAGTGGGGGAGCCTGCGGTTCTTGTGCCCCCGGGCGCATCGCCCCATGGCTACAGCCTGCGCCCGTCAAATGCGCGAGATTTGTCGAACGCGGACGCGGTGTTCTGGGTTGGTGAGGCGCTTGCGCCCTGGTTGGAGGAGCCGATCACCCAATTGACCGATGGCGTCAATGTGGTCTCTCTCCTGAACGCCCCGGGCACCATGCGTCTCGACTTTCGGCAGGGGGCGGTGTTCGCTCACGCGGTGACGGAAGGGGCGCATGAACACGACGAAGAGAATCACGACCATGATCACGAGGCCGGTCACGATGGGCACGATCATGGCGAGCATGCACATGGTGATCACGATGACCACGATCACGGTGACCACGGGCACGACCATGATGATCATGGGGATCACGACCATGATGCGCATGCCGAACATGATCATTCGCATCATGACCATGCACATGACGGGGTCGATCCCCATGCCTGGCTGTCACCTGAAAATGGCAAGCACTGGCTGGCGCTGATCGCAGAGGAACTCTCACAGGTTGATCCCGAGAATGCGTCCATTTACGAGGCGAATGCAATCGAGGGGCAGGCAGAGATCGATCAGATTGTCGCAGATCTGAATGGACAATTGGCCGGTCAGGACGGTCAGTTTGTCGTCTTTCATGATGCATTTCAGTACTTCGAGCAAGGATTTGGGCTGAAGTCCCTGGGCGCGATTTCACTCGGTGATGCGTCTGATCCCAGCGTCTCGCGTATCGCTGAAATCCGCAACGCTGTCGATGAGGCCGGGGTGACCTGTGTCTTCTCAGAGCCTCAGTTCAATCCTGGGCTTGTACGGACCGTGACCGAAGGAACCGATGTGTCCTCCTATGTCATCGATCCATTGGGAATGGATATCGAAACGGGAAAGACCTTTTACGCGGATCTTCTCAAGCAGACCGGCGCGGCGTTCGTGGCCTGTCTCGGTGACTGAGCAGTATCAAGTCAAATCGCCGGCAATTGCCGCGGAGCTCTACGCGTCGTTGTCCGACTTCGCTGTGTCGGCCGCTTAGGCGCCGCGCGAGCGAGGTACTGATTTGCGGATCGGAGCGGCAGAAAAATCTGCCACTCCGATCCTTTTTGGTGTTTTCAGCGTTCGAACTCTTGGGCAACGCCAAGAGCAATGCGCTGTCGCAGCCTCAGATCTCAAAAAGCTCCTGCTTTTCGCGCAGCCTGTCCCGTAGCTTTTGAAGCGTGACACTTTCGGTCGCCTGATCGATATTGGTGCAGTCTTCGGTGCCGACTTGTTCACGAAGCTTGTCAAAGAAAACGGACAGTCCACCAAGCGTTTGCGATATCAGGTCAAAATCCTGAAGCTCGCGAATTTCTGCACTTGTGGGAGGAGTACGGCGTTCCACTATGGTTAATACAGTATCTTCCAGCTGCTGAATCTGGCTTTGCAGCTGGCGCATTTCTCGCGCCGAATTCGCATATACCGTATCGAGCGGTTTAGAAGATTGATCAGCCATATTACAAACGTCCCACGACCTGCTCGATGGCCTGTCGCATCGACGCCACTGTGAACGGTTTGCGGATGATGTTGTTCAAGCCAAGTTTTTTGCCGACCTCGATCATCTCGGGAGTGGGTTTGCCGGTTACAAGGATGAAGCCGATCCGTTGTGTCGCAGCGTTGCCACGAACGGCTTGGAGCAAACCCAACCCGTCCATTCCCGGCATGTTGTAGTCGGACAGCACCAAGTGAACCGGATTTGTTGCCAGTTTTTGGAACGCTGATTGTCCATTGTTTTCGACAAGGTAGTTCTTGACACCAAGTTCATCGAGACACTGGGTTAGAATTCCTCGGCTGGTCGACATATCGTCGACGACCATCACGCGCAGGGAGTCTTTCAAGCTCATTGTTTATTCCTCGTGTTCTCGTCGTGGCTAACCGTGAGTGCGTTTTTAGCCAGGCGTGTTGACATAAGTAGTAATGCCGACGGTTTTCAGATGTTGCGCAGCGGGCCCTGACATGCGCTCGGAGTGACCGATGAAGAGATACCCGCCCGGAGTCAGCGATTTCTGGAAGGCTTGCCAAACCTTCTGCTGTGTCGGGTTGTCGAAGTAGATCGCGACGTTGCGGCAGAAGATTGCATCGAACTTGCCCTTGAACGGGAAGGGTTGGATCAGGTTCAGCACCCCAAACGTCACTTTTTTGCGTAGATGCTGCGGCACACGACCGGTATTGGCCTTGTCACCCGCCTCCAGTTGCATCTTGTATTCCTTTGGAATGCCTTCGAAATCCTCCAGCGGATACTGGCCCACTTCGGCGGTGCGTACGACCACTGGGTCAATATCGGTGCCCAGGATCTTGATGTCGTAACGATCCGCATCGGGGCACATCCCGTGCAAGACGGAAGCAATCGTGTAAGGTTCCTGTCCGATCGAACATCCCGCAGACCAGATCCGAACGCGACCGCCTTTCTTCGCACGTTCGATCAGCGGCGGCAGAACATCCTTGCGCAGCGTTTCGAAGTGGTGTGGTTCGCGGAAGAACTGCGTGACATTGGTCGTAAGCAACGACAGCAACTCACTGCGTTCCTGCTCGGCATTGGGCCCCTCCAGCCGCTTCAAGTAGTCCTTGAACGCGCGGATGTTCTGTTTTCTCAACTTGCGCGACAAGCGAGAAGAGACCAGGGGCTTCTTGCTGGGCGACATGGCCAGGCCAAAATGCTTGTAAGCAAATTGTGCAATGGCCTCAAAGTCCTGATCTGACAGGACAATGCCGCTATCTAGGGGTTCGATGGGACCAGCGATACTCACGAGAGGCCTTGCTCCGGTGCAGAAATGACTGCGTCGAGGTTGATGATGCGCACCATGGTGTCGTCGTGAGAGATGATACCCTGAATATACTCCATGGTGTAACGGCTATCGACAGGAGGCGTGTCCTGGATCTCTTCCGGATTGATCGAGATGATCTCGGACACGGATTCCGCCAGGAGACCAACAGGCTTGCCATGGACCGCAACCACGATGACGACATTGCGCTCGCTTGCTTCGGTCTGTTGCAAACCGAACCGTGCCGACAGGTCGTAGATCGGGATCACGGCGCCCCGCAGGTTCATGACCCCGAGAACATCCATGGGCGCGTGCGGCAGGATGGTAACCGGTGCCCAGCGACGGATCTCCCGGATTTGGGTGATCTTCAGGCAGAACGCCTGACCTGCGACGGTGAAGCTGACAAACTCGCTCTGCTGAGCATGTTTGACCTCCTGGTCGCCAATTTTAACTTCAGCTTGCGATTGCATTGCTCATTCTCCGATCTGAATCAAAGGTGGCTGATGTGGGTGAGGCCGCGATTATGCTCTCCGAGTCCAAGATCATTGCGATCTTGCCGTCACCAAGGATCGTTGCCGCAGCGACGCCGGGAATGTTCCCGCAGACCCCATCGAGGCTCTTGATCACGACCTGCCTTTGATCGTGAATATCGTCGACGGCGAGCGCGCTTCGTTGGCCCGTTTCCGTCTCAACCAGAAGATAGACGCCCGGTGGTTTGTCACCTTCGGGTTTGCGAAGCCCGAGAGCGCCGGCCACGTCACAGATGGGCACGAAGTTGCCGCGGATGGACAGAAGCGTTCCGTCTGCGCCGAGGCTGTTGATCATATCGTCGCTACCACGCATGGTTTCGATGATGGATGTGATCGGCACCACCATGGTCTGGTCGGCAACGGAAACAACCATGCCGTCCATCACCGCCAGTGTCAGTGGCAGGATGATCGTGAATGTGGATCCCTTGCCCGGCGTAGAGGAGATATTGATCCGCCCGCCAAGCGCAGTAACCGCATTCTTCACAACATCCATGCCGACACCGCGACCCGAGAGGTTGGACACCTCTTTCGCCGTCGAAAATCCAGGCAGGAACAAGAGGTTATCGATCTCAGCATCCGTCAGATCGGCGTTTTCCGGGATCAATCCCTTATCGATAGCGATCTGCTTCACACGAGGGCGGTTCACACCGGCTCCGTCGTCCTTGATTTCGATACAGACACTGCCGGACCGGTGCGACGCGGACAGGCGGATGGCACCCGCGCGGCTCTTGCCAGCGGCCTCGCGGTCCTCTGGTTTCTCGATGCCGTGATCTACTGCATTGCGTAGAATATGGGTCAGCGGATCCGAGAGGCGTTCGATCACCGTCTTGTCGACTTCGGTATTCTCACCTTCGGTGATGAGCTTGGCTGTCTTTTCCGTGGCTGAAGATGCCTCTCGCACGATGCGGGCCATGCGCTGGAACAGTGGTTTGACAGGTTGAGCCCGGATCGACATCACCCCTTCCTGGATGTCCCGAGCGAGGTTCTTGAAACCCTCGAGTTCGGTTTCCACATCCCGCAGATCAGCAACATCCAGATTGGCGATTTGCTGCGCCAACATGGAATGGTTGATAATCAATTCGCCAACCGCGTTGATCAGCCGGTCCACCCGCTCCAGGTCCACACGCAGGGTCGGCTTGGGTCCGCGCTGTTCCGTCTTGCTGCTCTCAGGCTTCGCTGTCTCGACCTTGTCTGTCGCTTCCGGTGTTGCCATTGGAGTAGCCTCTGCGGGTGCCGGCGCTTCAAAAGGGGCTGGCGTCTCGGGCTCGGCACTATCCCCAGGTACGCCAAATGCAGCATTCAGTGCAGCCAGGGCAGCGGCGTCCTCCTCAGCTTCCTTGTCGGAAGAGATAGAGAGTTCACACAGGCCTTCTACGAACTCAAACACCGCCTCGATGGCCGATTTGGGTTCCGATGTGGTCAGGGTCAGGTTCCAGGCGAGGTAGCTTTCGTCCATCGCCATGGCATCAAAACCGGGCAGCTCCGTATCGTCGAGTTCCACCTTCAGCGGCCCCAGTTCGGACAGTGCCTGGAACAGGAAGAATGGCTCGTTTCCGGTGCCGAACATCTCTTTCAGCGGGTGGAACCGAATTTCGTAGGTCTTCTCCTCCTCCGCAGCCAGTGGAAGCGGGACGGCAGGGCCGCCAAGTCCCATTGGCTCAAAGGTGAGATCCTCTTCCTCCTCATCGAGGTACTCTTCCAGGCCCGCGATCAGCACATCATTGTGCTCTTCGTCAGTGGTGCCACCATCGCGTGCCACGCTGACCAGATCAGACAGGTGATCGCTGCAGCGGAGCAGGAGCTGGATGAGTTTGGTATCCAGCTGAAGCTTGTTGGAACGCACCTCGTCAAATACCGTTTCGAACTTGTGTGCAAACGCCACCAGTTCATCCAGTCCAAATGCCCCGGCCCCCCCCTTGATGGAGTGCACGGCACGGAAAACGGCATTGACCACCTCGGGGTCGTGATCGCCTCCTTCGATGGCGGTCAGACCCTCATCCATTGCCTCAAGGAGCTCTTCGCACTCCTCAAAGAATGTATCTTGAATCGACCCTGACATGTTACGCAACCGCTCCTGTGACACGTTTCAGAGCAAAAATCAGAGATTGGTCGTCGAAGGGTTTTGTGATCCACCCCGTGGCGCCCGCGTCACGGGCCCGTGCCTTCATTTCCGGCGCGCTTTCGGTGGTGAGAACCAGAATCGGAACCTTGGAATTGATCTGATCGCCACGCAGCTCTTCGATCACGCCGAAGCCGTCGAGGTTGGGCATGTTGATATCGGTGATCACAACGTCAGGAGCGACGTTGTCATACATGTCCACGCCTTCGCGGCCATCCACTGCGCAGTGATACTCGAAACCCGCTTCTTCCAGGGTCGCTGCAAGCAAATTCCGGATGGTGCGAGAGTCGTCGATTGCCAGAACTTTGGTTTTCATGCTGTTTCCTCGTCTTCAAATCGGTTGGGTTCCAGGCCCAGAAGGGTGAGGGATTTTCTGCACCCCTCGGTGATGTTGGTGACCGAGAAACCCAGGCCCTCGGAGCGCCATTGCTGCTCGGCTCCGAGCAGCAGCTGCAGACAGCGCGACGGCATCACCGCAACTTTGCTACAATCAACCTCGACAGCCTTGTCACGTGATGCGTTGAAAAAGGCGATCAATGGGTCTAGATCCGCGAAGGCATTTGGCAAATCCAGGTTATGCTTTTGCGTTTCGGTGGACATTTTCGCGATTCGCACCCCCGTTTTCGGCGATAGATTTCAGTTCGATGAGAGAAGTCTTAGCCGCAGGGGCTTAACATTTGATTTCCGCCATTCTGGAGAAGCGCGAAAGCGGAACCCTGACTGACAGGTTCACCCACAGGCGCCGACGATCTGACTATAGAGAGTATCTCAGGTGTCTCTATGGCGGGGCAGCCCAAAGGTCGTGTCAGACCCACCTTCGGCACATATCTTCATTCATTTCGGGCGCGTAAGGCGCAAATTAACCCCTGCTGAGAGAAACATATTCCGAAGTATAGGCGCATCTCTACCGAGCTGTGTTGCAGGGAGTTTTTGATGATCACGTCGTCGCAGGCCAGAACGAGAGGGGAATCTCCAGTGTTTCTTGCGTCTTGCGACGGTGGGGCAGGTCCTGCGGGCGGTGAGAACGAGTGGCCGGGCTGTGCTGAACAGGCGGGGTCCGGTGCGCAGAATCACACGTTGGGCGTTGCGGCCCTGGAAAATGTATTGGGTGTCCCGATGATTCGCGCGTTTGGCGCCTGTGTCATGCGAGCGCGGTCCGCCGCCACACCAGCGTCCGGCACGCAATGGACGCAGCCGATGAATAAGACGGAGCTGGCTGTATGAGTACCGCACAACAGGTACCGTGCAGTCCAATAGGAACTTCCCGGCTCTCCGGGACAAACAAGTGGGTAAGCCATTGTCTTCCTTGAGCGTATTGATTGTTACTACCGATCGTAACTTTGCACGGACATTGCAGAGCCACATGGAGGCCGCCTATCCCGGCCTGCAGGTGCTGCTCGCCAACAATCTGATGATGGCCTACAATCAAGCCGAAGCGGGGCAACCCTCCTTCGCCTTTGTCGAGGACGGTTTCACCAAGCTTCCGGAATTCGAGATGATGCTCGCGCTCTTCTCCGCGCTCGACGTGCGGTGGGTGTCGGTCATGGATGACGCCAACTCGACGCCGGCGCGGCGTTCTTCCCCGCTCTTGAATGTCGGGGCGGGTATTTTCGAACTGACAAAA